>NZ_JBHIOH010000007.1:0-2583 GCF_042195375.1 Bartonella sp. CL100XZDX
GCTGCTTTTTTATTTTTGGGAGATCTGTTGTAAGGCAATATCGCGTTCATTCAGCACGCATTTCAGTTCCTTTTTCACGCGGCAATACAACCGCGCACGCTTGATAAACAGGTAATAAATGACAACGATTGGCGCCCATATTAAAACACTTAAGAGCGTAAAGAACAGGAAAGAAATGGCTATTAATGTTATAAGACTACTCGTCATTTTGTCCCCCTTCCACATTCTGCATACGAATTGCCTGATCGTGTTGTTGTATCGCTTCTTCCAATTGTGGAAGTGTTTTGTTCAATTTTCTCGTTAATTTTATGCACATGATCCCAATGATCGGAAAAAAGAGAAAAATCCCTAACCATATAAGGCTCAACAGCTGCATGATAAAGGCAACACTATCATTTTTCCACCATACAAAATTTGCGATAGAGCAAGCAGATTGCAAAATAGAAAAGAGAATAAGAATAAAAAAGATTATTTTACATTCTTTTGAAGAAAGAGGCAGAGATTCTTTGAAGTTAAGAAAGCGCATTTTTGCATCAAGTGTCTCAAGCGCGAGATTGTGTCTTTTCATTTCTCCCTGATCATTGCGCAATTGTTGTATGGCTTGCTTTTGTTGCGTCGTACTCTTTTTCAAGTCTTGAGCGAGTTTAAAAGATAACCTGATATGCTTGATCAACAGGTAAGGAAGCCTGACCATAACTATAGCCATTAAAATGGCAATGATGGTGATCCCTAAAACAGCCAAATATTTTATAACAATAGTCACTTTTCCCCCCTATCGCATTGATATGAAATCATCATTTTTATCCTCTGCTCAAACAAATGTTTCTAATTCCTTTACTGTTTCTTGCACGCCATACTGAAGGAAACTATGGAGAATTAAAATGACAGGTAAAGAAATAACAATACATGCCCAGACCCAAAACAGCAGTTTCATGACAAAATCAATAATGTGAAGCACTATAGGCGCGTAATTGTGCAAAAAAACCGCAGATTTTGGAAGAAAAGCTGAAAAAACGACAACACCTGTGCAAAGTGCAACCATAACGAAGGCGATAGAAAAGATCATAAAATAATCTTTTTTTGAGAGAAGCAAAGATTCTTGAAAAGAAAAGGCACGCAACTGTGTTGCAAGAACTGTATTCTGTCCTCTCCCTCCTGCCTGATAATGCCTCAAATTCTGCGCTGCACCCTTTTTTAATTTCCGCTGCGTCGCCAATAACAAGATTGTCCGTTTTATCAACGAATAATAAATGGCCAAGATGATCTTCACGGTAGAAAGGAATATCATAAAAATTGTAGAACAAATAAAAATTGTCGTCCCTACGGCAATCAACATTCCAATGATTAAAGAAGCGGTCACTTTTCCCCCTATTGTCTTCTGTTAAGAGATTGGTTGTCTAGCTGTTGCTGCTCTGGCAAGGTTTCCCATTGTAGCATCATTTCCTTCACATCCCGTTTAAATACGGCGTTAAAGACAAAAAAGAGCGGAAACAACCCAAAAAGAACGCCAAAAATTATTTGCGGTAAGAGACATAAAAAAGCCCAAACACTATTCCACCCCGCATCAAGAACATGCTGAATTATAGGATTTTGGAAAGGGTGTTTAAGACTTTCCTGAAGTCTTTCCTGAAAACTTTCTTGTTTCATTTGTCCCAGTGCTTGGAGCTGTTCCTTGGATATAACGTGAAAAAATTCCAAAGGGCTCATATAGGCAGACGCGGAAAAAAGCACCAACAAGAGGATAGCCAAACAACAAATGATGATATAATCGCTTGTTGAAAGCATCATCCATTTTTTGAAAGTTGCCGATTGATCCAACACTGGCTGCGATACAAAAGCCTTATCTCCCTTATGGGAAAATTGGTGTTGTGATTTATCTTCGATCATACGGATACTCCCCCACTTCTAAAATTCCCACTCTTCAATATTTGATAGCACGCCACCAGCGCGGCAAATCCGCTTAGCACTCTTCTCAGAGTAAAGCAAGCACTATAATCTCCCTTCTAAATATTTTATTCATTTGCCCTATACGCGCTTATACATGCGCGCTTACAAGCCAAAACACCCCTTTTTCCAAGGTGATGCCCCCATATTGAAAGCCAAGCACGCTGCCAAGATCACCCTCAGTCCCAGATCAACCTCAGTCATTGCCTCATCTAAAGCTTCCTCAAGCACACGACGTAAACGCCCTACGCTTACCTTTTCCTCAAAAATTTTCAATCTCTTTTCCTTAAAACCCACCCCTTTGCCTCAATGCCTCGTTGTCAATCTGGCCCCCCCAAAATGATAAAGCCCCAAAATGATAAGGATTAATTATTTGGCAAGCCGCCGCATAAATACCAGCGTCTCTCACAATTCCATAACCAAATTGCACAAAACCTTTTTCATCCAGAGAGAGAAAAACTGTCCTTAGCGGTCTCGTAAATAAATAGATGTCCCTCTTTTCTTTCAATTTCCCCCCTCCACCCCAAGCTCTTTAAAAGCACTGTTGCACTTTCCATGGAGCAAAACGTCTTGATCAAAAACTTAAGCTTTTGGCGCGTCTTCTCTATGCGTCTTACCTCTCCACCTGCAAGAAAATGG
>NZ_JBHIOH010000008.1:0-61552 GCF_042195375.1 Bartonella sp. CL100XZDX
CATCTTTAAAACTCTTTGAGAAAAAATAAATTGGTACAAAACCTAGTGGCAAAATATACAAAACCCGCTGGCAAGCTACATCCATACAAGAACGAATAAATACAAAATTCAATGGAGCGGGCGATGGGATTCGAACCCACGACCCCAACCTTGGCAAGGTTGTGCTCTACCCCTGAGCTACACCCGCTTACCGATTCGATATATGTCTTGTCTGTATGGCGTAGGCTTCTACGAATTGCAACAAAAAAATATCATTTTAGTTTGATTTATTTTGTCCATGTTTAAATAAAATGAAATAAAGATTGATTTTAGAAAATTCTTCAGTAATAAATTATTCCTTTTTTAATTTTTGCATGGAGAGGGGTGGAATATAATGTTGAAGAGAATAAATATATTAGGGATTATCATTGCAACTGTTTTTATGGTGAACAGTGTTGCAAAGGCCGATGACCAAGTTAAACACGTTAAAGTTGCAATAACGCAAATTATGGTCCATCCTGCTGCGGATGCTGTTCGTAAAGGTGTGGAAGATGTGCTTGCAGCAAATGGTTATAAGCAAGGTGAAAATTTTCAACTTACCGTTTTATCAGCGCAGGGTAATATTTCAACAGCAACGCAAATTGCACGTAAATTTGTTGGTGATAAACCCGATGTTATTGTAGCAATTACCACGCCTTCAGCACAAACGATGCTTGCGGCAACAAAAACAATTCCTATCGTCTTTGCAGCGATTTCTGATCCTATCGGAGCTAAAATCGTTTCTTCACTTACCAAACCTGGCGGTAATATGACGGGGAGTTCTGATCGTATAGATGTTGCAGAAAGTGTTAGACTTTTACAAGAAGTAAAACCAGATTTGAAAAAAATTGGTTATCTTTATAATGCTTCTGAGGCAAATTCTGTTTCGACACTTAAAACGTTAAAGGATGTAGCAAAAAAAGCTGGAATTGAAATTATTTCCTCATCGGCACCAAAGCCTTCAGATGTGCAGGCAGCAACACGCGCTTTAATCGGTAAGGTCGATATTATTTTTGTTCCTGCTGATAATACGATTTTATCTGTTTTAGAAGGTGCAATAAAGGTCTCAGAGGAAGCCAATATGCCTGTATTTACTGTTGATGCTAATACTATCGGGCGCGGGCCTTTTATGACGCAAGGTGTGAATTTCTATGATGTAGGGGTTGATGCTGGAAAATTGGTCGTGCGTATTCTAAAGGGTGAAAAACCTGGTGATATTGATGTTGTGCAGGCAGCTAATAATGACATTCGAATTGATTTGAAAGCAGCCCAAAAAGCAGGGATTGTTATTCCGCAGGCAGTTATTGACCGTGCAACAAAAGTGATTCAATAACTTTTATTGATCAAAGTGTTGATCCTATAAAAATACGTTAAGTTTTCATGGAGATTGTTTTTACATGAATATATTTGCGTTTTCTGGTGCTGTGGAATTAGGCCTTATTTATGCGTTTGTTGCTATAGGGGTTTATCTTTCATTTCGGGTTTTAGATTTTCCTGATTTAACAGTTGATGGATCGTTTCTTCTTGGTTCCTGTGTCTGTGGTGTTTTGATTCTCTTGGGTTTCAATGCATGGACAGCTATGGCATGTGCTTTTTGTGCAGGTATGGTGGCTGGTTTATTAACGGCTATGTTGAATTTGCGTTTTGGCATTTTGAATCTTTTAGCTTCTATTTTAACAATGTCGGCACTTTATACGGTTAATCTTCGTATTATGGGAATTATGGGAGGGTCTAATGTTAATTTAGCTCTTGCTGATACGGCGTTAACGCCCTTTTATAATCTGTTTGGTTTGTCTGATATTTTTGTGCGTCCTCTTTTCGTTGGTATTGTGTTGCTCGTTATGGCGTTTTTGATTTGGCGCTTTTTGGAAAGTGAAATTGGTCTTGCTATGCGTGCAATGGGAGCTAATCCACGCATGGCGACGGCGCAAGGTGTTCATACATCAGCATTGATATATTTTGGAATGGGGCTTTCCAATGCGTGTGTGGCACTTGGTGGTTCTCTTTATATTCAAACTGCGATTGCAACAGATATTACCGGTGGAATTGGAACAATTGTTTTTGGATTGGCAGCCGTGATTATCGGTGAAACTCTCTTTCGTACGCGCAATATTTTTTGGATTATAATCAGCTGTATTGTAGGGTCTGTGCTTTATCGTGTGGCGGTGCAATTTGCATTTGAAGCAAATGGAATTGGTATTGATACGTCGACAGATCTTCAGTTGATTACTTCACTGTTGGTTATTTTAACCCTTATTGTGCCACGCTATTGGAGGAGGCGTAAACGTGATTGAATTTTTTCATGTTGGGGTCACATTTAAACCGCAAACACCTTTGGAAAAACAGGCTTTAATTGATATTAACCTGAAAATTGATCAGGGTAGTTTTGTTACGGTTATTGGTTCAAATGGTGCTGGTAAATCAACTTTGCTCAGTGTTTTAGCGGGTGCAACGCTTCCTTCAACAGGGAAAGTGGTTATCAATGGACAAAATGTTTCTAGGCAATCAGTCAGTGAACGCGCTGGAAAAATTGCTTGTGTTTTTCAAGATTCGTTAGAGGGAAGTTGTGGTTCTTTAACAATTGAAGAAAATTTGGCTCTTGCTGCTCTTCGAGGAAGTCGTCGTGGTTTGCGTGCGGCTTTAAATTATGAGAAACGGCAATTTTTTCGAGAGAAAATTGCTCAATTAGGCATTGGTCTTGAAGCATATATTCATAATCCTATGGATAGTTTATCAGGTGGGCAACGCCAAGCAGTTTGCCTTGTGATGGCAACGTTAGCACATGCGGATGTTTTATTGCTTGATGAACATACCTCAGCACTTGATCCTGGAATGGCTGATTTTGTGATGCGGTTGACTGAAAAAATCGTTGAAGAGAAAAAATTAACGACTATCATGGTGACTCATTCTATGCGTCAGGCTCTTGATTATGGCGATCGCACCTTGATGTTGCATGGTGGAAAAGTGATTTTGGATGTCTGTCATGAAGAGCGTAAGGGCTTGAATGTCAATGATTTAATTGGCATGTTTCAGAAAGTTCGCGGGGAAGTTCTTGATGATGATGAACTGTTAATGGATTAATAATGTGGCTCAGAAAAAAGCACATGAAGTTGATCAGTTTTTAACGCGTTTTTCACGTGCTTTTCCTATTGTTCTCATTTATGGGCCAGATCGTGGTCTTGTTTGTGAGCGTGCACAATGTTTTGCAAAACTTACACAGGTAGCAATAGAAGATCCATTTTCGACAATTCGTTTGGATGCTGCTGAAATTGATAAAGATCCTGCGCGTTTGGAAAATGAAGCGCGTACGTTATCGCTTTTTGGGGGAGATCGTTTGATATGGATCTCTAATGCGGCTAATCAAAAAGGTTTTCTTGCTGCCTTAAAACTTTTAATTGAGAAGCCACCAGAAGCTTGTTTTATACTCATTGAATCAGGGGATTTAAAAAAAGGAACAGGGTTGCGCAATGCTGTTGAAACGGCGTCAAAAGCGATGGCTTTGCCCTGTTTTGCCGATGATATGCGTTCTCTTGACGGTTTGATTGATGAGGTTTTAAGGCAGTTTAAGAAGACTATTTCTTTGGATGCACGTAGATGGTTGCATGAATGTTTAGGGGCGGATCGCCTTGTATCACGAGGTGAATTAGAAAAGCTTTGTCTTTACGCTGCAAATGCTCACGTTACTCTTGAAGATGTGAAAGCTGTTGTAAGCGATGTCAGCGCTCTTTCTCAAGATGAAGTCATTGATGCTCTTTTATTGGGCGATATATCAGGCTTTGAAGTGCATTTTAATCGACATGCAGCAGTGCATGGGGCACTTTTTTTAATTTTGAGTACAGCTCAAAGGCATTTTCAGCAATTACAGCTATTGCGTTATCAGGTAGAGGTTGAAGGAAAATCGCCTTTTACGGTTGTTTCTGAAGCTCGTCCTCCCATTTTTTTTCAACGGAAAAAGATCGTTGAACAAGCTTTAAAATATTGGAAATTAGAACAAATTTCTTATGCAATGGAAAGAATTCAGAGTGCTGTTTTAGACAGTCGTAAAAATCCACTTTTGGGCGAAGCTATCATTCGTCAAGTTTTGTTAGGGCTTACAATTATTGCACGACGCCAGATGGCAGCTTAACAGCCTAGAAATATAATGATTTTTTATTTTTGGTATACCACAGAGGCATTTTCAGCAATTAAAACTGTTATGCTATCAAGTAGAGGTTGGTGGAACTTGTATTTTTGAGGATGCATTTTAGGAGCTTGAAAGCTTGATAGAAATTTTTCTTCAAAAGAAATAGTTTATTTTCAAAAGGCCATTTTGAAACAGTTTTATTATTTTGTTGTATCGTAAAGTACTGTTTTTTAGAGTAGTGATACGAGGCTCATATCAAATTTTATGTATTCGATGTTTTTTTGTGTGGATATTTGGTGAATATTAGGTTGGTTCATAGAGTCTTAATGGAGTAACACCCCCATGTAAAACAGAGTATCTCAAACAACAGAAGACACTTGTATGGTAGATTCATACGCTTTCTTAGAAATATTTTTTAATGCGCGTCATATCTATTTCGCGGCGGTGTTTATGAATGGTGTAGAAGTAAAGTTCCTTGTGAAGAATATAAAACCCATAGAGCAACTCTATCTTTACGCTTAATAAAAGTGCAAGTCGACACTCATTATATACTTTGCTAGCCTCTAATGTTGCTACAGTTTTTAGCATTAGAAAGCGTTTTTCATCATTTTTTCTCACATGTCTTCTTGTGACGTGTAGAAAAGAGATTCTAATTGATAAGAGGGTTTGTGATGGAAGAATTTTACAGTATTCGAAGTTATGATTCAAATTGAAAAAAATTATTATTTTTATAAATCAATATACTATAGATTAATTGAATCACATAAAATAGTGAGCCAGAGGAATCTTTTAGACAAGAAAATGAACGGTGTGCAGATCTGTATGAATTAAGAATCTTCGTGGGATGAGGAGAAGGTCAAAATAGATTATGATGAAAACGACAGCACCTATGGGGAAACTTTTATGTTTGATACAGAGATGATTATCTTAGCAATGAATGTGTCTCATAAACAAAGCTAGCCATTGTTTATTATTAATAATTTATTATTTTTCATATTGAATCAATCAGAACAATGTCTTTTGCACGTTATAAGTGGGGGCGTGTGGATAAAAACTGTGCAAGAAAGCACTAAAAATGCCTCTTATGAATGCTCTCAAATTCCAAGGTTTTTTGCAACATTGGGGGTAGCAAAATATAATAATAGTGTTTTATTAAGTGTAAAGAGGGTCGTGCTTAATGGATTTATAGTTATAACATTTACGAACATTGTCGTGAGATAGGCTGGGGAGCGAGATGCCTTTTTAAAACAAACGCATGAATTTGTAATCCAAATCTATTCTATTTAGGGCGTTCTATTTTACGCGAGGGGTGTGATTCCATTAAAGGGATGTTCTGTGTTTTTGTTATCAAACTTTTTCTTTATTGAGAGGGCGTGTTTTTCTCATATTTATTTGATTTATGGTATCCGGAATCGGGAGAGGAAAATGTTTTTAATGGTATCTTTTGGTATGCGTTGTTTTACGGTGTTTTCAATATTCGCGAAACTTATGTTGATGTTGTAGGTGGAGTCGTAATACGTTTTTATATAGGTCTAATGTACAAATTAATGAACGTATCGGGATAATTGGAGAAGAGTTAGTGTCTGCTTACGCTTTTGATGTGTTTTTTTGTGAGTAAATTAGTAAGATAAAGTAAACTGATGGGATTTTATGTAGAGTCGTTGTTATCCTAATTGAGAGTGCATTTTATTTTGTTTCGGTGATGCGCTTTGATCAGTAATTAAGAGGGAGTTTTAGAGCGTGATGTTAGATTTCTCGTCATTTATTTTTTATGTGTTTTCTAGGTAAAGTGATCTGTTGTCAGCTTGCGCAGGTGATAATTGGTAAACTGCGTTATTCTTTATTCCCTAGTTGTCATTTTTTAATGTTTTACGCATAACTCTTGAACAAACAAACAAGAAAATTATGATTTTACAATTGTCTTTATTGCCATTTGCAAAGAATCTTTGAAGGTGAAAGATGCTCCATATTCAGTTTGAAAAAATAGCACTCATTGGGATCGGTCTGATTGGGTCTTCTTTAGCAAGAGTGATTAAAAAGAAAAATCTTGCGGCTCAGATTTCTATTGCAACACGTCGTCCAGAAACCCTGAAAAGAGCGCGTGAATTGGAGCTTGGGGATTTTTATACGACAGATAATGCAAAAGCTGTTGAAGGAGCAGATTTGGTTATTCTTTCTGTTCCTGTTGGAGCTAGTGCAGAAGTGGCAAAAACTATTCGTGATCATTTAAAACTTGGTGCGATTGTGAGTGATGTTGGTTCTACGAAAGCGTTGGTTATTGCGGAAATGGCACCTTTATTGCCAAAAACGGTTCATTTTATTCCAGGGCATCCAATTGCTGGAACGGAATATTCAGGACCGGATGCTGGTTTTGCTGATTTATTTATGAATCGTTGGTGTATTTTAACGCCTTTTGCGGATAGCGATGCTGCTGCTGTCGCACAATTAACAGCGTTTTGGGAAGCTTGTGGTGCGCGTGTCGAAAAGATGGAACCTAAGCATCATGATCTTGTTTTGGCTATTGTTTCACATTTACCCCATTTGATTGCGTATAATACTGTTGGGACAGCGAGTGATTTAGAAAAAGTAACAAATTCGGAAGTGATTGCTTATTCCGCTTCCGGTTTTCGTGATTTTACGCGTTTAGCATCTTCTGATCCCGTTATGTGGCGAGATATTTGTTTGCATAATAAGGATGCTATTTTAGAAATGTTGAGCCGTTTTAGTGAGGGGCTTGCTTTTTTAGAACGGGCAATTCATTTAGGAGATGGTGAGACACTGTTTAACTTTTTTACACGTACGCGTGCTGTACGTCGCAATATTATTGATGCTGGACAGGAAATTGATGCTCCTGATTTTGGACGTCAGAGTGTTTCTAAAAAAGGGTGAATAAAAGCAAGGGGGTTTTGTTGAATTTCGTTGGTTTTTTCTAGAAATCGATAAGAAGTTTTTTCTTTATTCAGTCATAGATTGCAATAAAAAGGAGGGGCGATTGCTCCGATACAGATAATCATGACTTCAAAAGGTTTTATGTGTGCACGATCATCTTGCTTAGCTCTCTATAGGGCATATGATGTACAGAAGAGGTTACTGATCTGTAGAAGTAACAAAAAAATGAGGTCGTTGTAGAACTTCATAGAGTGGGTTATTGTTTTTGTTTTGGTATAAAGTCGGGCTTGACCGTATTGATTATTGACCTTTATATTGCAACATTGCAAAATGTTTATTTGCAGAGTTTTGATGATTTTTATAAAACTTGAAATAGACTGAGGAAGAGTTTTACCAGAAAGTATTGAGTTTTGTTAAAAAATATCTTTTGGTATAGCTATCGTATTTTGGGTGACGCAGTAAGTCATTATTGGCGTGATAATGGGAGTGCTTTTGCAAGCCATGTTGCGCTATCGGGGCTTTTAGCATTTTTCCCTTTTTTTATTTTTGGAACATCGTTTGCTCGTTTTCTAGGGGCTTTTACCTATACACCGCAAAAAATTAAAGCACTGGTGCAGTTATTGCCTGATGTTATTGCAGAGCCTTTATCTCAGGAAATTGTCAATGTTTTAACCATTCATCGAGGAGGTGTGTTGACGCTTTCTGTCATTGGAGCGGCTTATTTTGCTTCTAATGGGATAGAGGCTTTGCGTACGGCTTTAAATAAAGCTTACCGTGTTACTGATCGACGGAGTTTGTTATTTTGTCGTTTTCAAAGTCTGTTTTTTGTAATCCTTGGAGCTGTTGGTCTTGTTGTGATTAGTTTTTTATTGATTCTGGCGCCTTTGTTGATCAAAATTATGCAAAATCATTCTTTTTTTATGACTGAATATATTGCTGTTATTCGTGTATGGCGTTATACAGTTGCAATCGTTATTT
Organism: Bartonella sp. CL100XZDX; assembly: GCF_042195375.1. Taxonomy (NCBI): domain Bacteria; kingdom Pseudomonadati; phylum Pseudomonadota; class Alphaproteobacteria; order Hyphomicrobiales; family Bartonellaceae; genus Bartonella; species Bartonella sp. CL100XZDX. The sequence goes on from NZ_JBHIOH010000008.1 coordinate 8,009, forward strand.
TGTTTATCAGTCTTTTGATTGTTCATAAATGGCTTCCAGCAGGGCGGCGGAAAATTATAGATATTTTACCAGGAATAGTGGTGACAATGTTTATATGGTTTATGGCTTCTATCGCTTTTGCGCAATATTTAACGATGTTTGATTATATTTCTACCTATGCAGGGTTGGCATCTATTATGGTTGCTATTATTTTTCTCTACATATTGAGTGCAATTTTTATTTTGGGAGGAGAAATAAACGCGGCGATAATGTTTTATCGCAAGGATTTGCAACATTCAGATGAATGAAAGAGCTTATTATTGCTTGAAAGCCAAGGTATGAATATCCCAATAAAGCCTGCTATCACTTTGTTGATTGATGCGGATGCTTGTCCTGTAAAAGATGAAGTTTATCGTGTGATGAATCGTTATCAGCTTAAGACATTTGTTGTGGCAAATCGTTCTTTGTCCCTTCCAGATGAAGCACTCATTGAAAGAGTGGTCGTTGCTGGTGAATTCAATGGTGCTGATGATTGGATTGTAGAACATGTGCATGAGGCAAGTATCGTTATTACCAGTGATATTCCTTTAGCAGCACGGGTTGTGCAAGCTGGGGGTTTTTGTCTTTCGCCAACGGGGCGTATTTTTGATGTAAATTCAATTGGTCAGGCTTTGGCGATGCGCAATTTGATGGAAGATTTGCGTGGACAGGGCAGTATAATAGGTGGTCCCCGTCCTTTTTCTCGTAAAGACCGTTCTGCTTTTTTGTCAGCACTGGATCTTGTTATACAACGTTTAAAAAGACGCGGTTATTAAAGTTATAGGGCTTCTTTAATGACTGCTTTTATAAGTGCTTTGGCATCGTCATTGGCCCATGGAGCTGCACCATTGAAAGAAGCAATGAGATATCCCTCTTTATCAATGAGCAATGTAATGGGGAGTCCTAAAGCGAGCCCCTGTTTTCTAACATTGTTGAAAATATCCATTGTTTCATCGCGATAGTAAAGCAAATTATCTGAATGAATATTCTGTAAAAATTGCTGAATTTTTTCAGGAGAAGCAGTTTTATCGATATTAATAGCTATGACATCAAAGTTTTCTCCACCTAATTCACGTTTTAATTGCGCAAGTTCAGGCATTTCTGTGCGGCAAGGTGCACACCAAATAGCCCATAGATTGACCAGCATTGGTTTTCCAGTAAATTCGCTGAGTGTGTGCTCTTTTCCTAGAATATCCTTGAAAGAGAGTTTATTCATATCTGAGGGCGTATCAGCAAATCGTATGTGGCTAAAAAAGCCTTTTGCTGCTTTTCGTATCGCCATCATTTTTTCTGCTCGTGCTTTATTAATGTTTATTTCTTGTGCTTGTGCTGCTGAAATGAAATTGAAAAGAAAAAACTCTCTTTTGGTATCGTAGTTTATGGTTGCGTATAAACTCAATGCAATGATAAAGAATGCAAGGGAAAGTTGCCTTTTTTTATTGTTTTTTTTGCTGATGAAAATTTGAAAAATCATAATTTTGTCCTTTGGATGGGTGTTTTCAGAATATGACAGATGAGAAGTTAAAGAACCAAATGTGGGGTGGTCGGTTTGCGGCAGGCCCTGCTGCAATTATGGAAGAAATTAATGCTTCTATTGATTTTGATCAAAAACTTTATCGACAAGATATTGAAGGTTCTCTTTCTCATGCAGCTATGTTAGCGCAAACGAAAATCATTTCACAATCAGATTATGAAAAAATTGTTCATGGTTTGAAACTTATTCGCCAAGAAATTGAAGACGGTAAATTTGTTTTTTCACGAAAGCTTGAAGATATTCATATGAATATTGAAGCGCGGCTGAGCGAATTGATAGGTCCTGTAGCTGGGCGTTTGCATACGGCGCGTTCACGCAATGATCAAGTTGCTGTTGATTTTCGCTTGTGGGTACGTGAAGCAACGCAAAAGATAGCACAAGCTTTAAAAGGATTGATAGAGCAATTACTTATTCGCGCAGAACAACATGTTGATACCTTTATGCCAGGCTTTACGCATTTACAATTGGCTCAACCCGTAACATTGGGTCATTATATGATGGCTTATGTTGAAATGTTTGGTCGAGATTTATCGCGGATGCGTGATGCTCTTGAACGAATGAATGAATCGCCTTTAGGAGCGGCTGCTTTAGCGGGGACAGGCTTTCCAATTGACCGTTTTATGACAGCAAAAGCGCTAGGCTTTCGCGAACCTACACGCAATTCAATTGATAGTGTTTCAGATCGTGACTTTGCATTGGAATTTTTAAGCGCTGGCGCTCTTTGTGCAACACATCTTTCACGTTTAGCAGAAGAAATAATTCTTTGGTCAAGTGAACAGTTTTGTTTTATTCATTTATCAGATGCTTTTTCAACGGGTTCGTCTATTATGCCACAAAAGAGAAATCCTGATGCGGCAGAGTTAGTACGAGCGAAAGCAGGTCGATTGAATGGTGCGCTTATGGGATTGTTAACGGTGATGAAAGGATTACCGCTTGCTTATTCAAAGGATATGCAAGAAGATAAAGAATATGTGTTTGATGGGGCTTTGAGTTTGGAATTATCACTAGCAGCAATGACAGGGATGATTGCTGATTTGAAAGTGAATAAAAAAGCCATGAAACAAGCAGCGAATTTAGGGTATGCAACAGCTACAGATTTTGCTGATTGGCTTGTACGCGAATCAGAGATTCCTTTTCGCGAAGCACATCACATCACAGGGTGTGCTGTGGCATTGGCAGAAAAAAAACAGTGTCGCCTCCATGATTTATCATTAGATGAACTTCAAGCAATTTGTCCTGATATCAATGCGACACTTTTTGATGTTTTGACCGTTGAAAAATCTGTTGAAAGTCGCAAAAGCTTTGGGGGAACAGCGCCTTCAGAGGTTTTTCGGCAAATTGCGTATTGGAAAAAGCGTCTCGTGAGCGCTTGAGTGATTGTATTTTAAAGGTAAAAAAGAGATCGAGATGAGGAAAGAGGACAGATGAAAATTATATTAAAGGGGGTGATGATTGTCCTTTTGGGGGGCTTGGGTATCGTTGGGTGTGGGCGTAAAGGGTCATTAGAGTTACCTCCTTCAACAGGAGTGAATTCTTCACAAGGAACTTTTGTTCCTCAAGGCAAAACAGATAAACCTTTTATTCTTGATAGGTTGATACAATAGGGATTTTTATGCGTTTTTTTTCTTATCATCAGGGTGTGCTCCACGCTGAAGGTCTTTCGCTTTTGGAACTTGCGCGGAAAGTTGAAACACCTTTTTATTGTTATTCAGCTAGCGCAATCGTTGCACATTTTAAAGATTATCAGAATGCATTTCATGATATGCCGAGTTTAATTGCTTATGCGGTTAAAGCGAATTCCAATCAAGCGGTTTTACAACTTTTAGCTAACAATGGAGCGGGAGCTGATGTGGTCTCAGAAGGGGAATTACGGCGTGCACTTGCTGTTGGTATTCCTGCGCAGAATATTGTTTATTCTGGTGTTGGTAAAACAGTGAAAGAAATAGATTTTGCTCTTGCACAAGATATTTATTGTTTTAACGTTGAATCAGAGCCAGAACTTGAACAATTATCGGCGCGGGCTGTTGCGCTTTCAAAAACGGCTCGTATTTCTTTACGTATTAATCCTGATGTGGATGCTAAGACTCACAAGAAAATTACAACAGGTAAGTCTGAGAATAAATTTGGTATTCCACTGTCTTTGGCGGGTGATGCATATAAAAAAGCAGCCCAATTGCCCGGTCTTCATGTGTGTGGTGTTGATCTCCATATTGGCAGTCAAATTTGTGATTTAAAACCGTTTGAAGATGCATTTGTTATTGTTGCAGATTTTGTGCGTCAATTATGGAATAATGGTTATGCGATAACCCATATCGATATTGGGGGCGGGCTTGGTATTTCTTATGGTTATGAGCAGCATCCAGTGCCTTCTCCTTTTGAGTATGCAGCACTGGTAAAGAAACATATTGCGCCTTTAGGGATCAATATTATCTTAGAACCTGGGCGTAGTATTGTTGGTGAGGCTGGTGTGTTGGTGACATCGGTTGTGTATTTAAAAAAGGGGGAAGGACGAAATTTTGTTATTGTTGATGCGGCGATGAATGATTTCATGCGTCCAACGCTTTATGATGCGTGGCAAAATGTAATGCCAGTGAAAAAAACACCAGTAGATGCCCCTCTGATTAATGCTGATATTGTTGGTCCTATTTGTGAAACTGGTGATTATTTAGGCTTGGAACGTTCTTTACCAGTGTTGAAAGCGGGTGATGTTTTGATGTTAACAGGAGCAGGGGCTTATGGCGCAGTGATGGCAAGCACTTATAATAGTCGACTTTTGGTGCCGGAAGTTTTGGTTCAGGATACACGTTATGCAGTCATTCGTCCACGCCTTGATTATGCACAATTGATAGGCTGTGATCATATTCCAGATTGGATTGAGCCCAAATTAGATTGAGCATTATTAAATATTTTGGGTCTTATTTTTACTAAACTTTGATGAAACAATTTATTTTCTAGAAATTGTTTTGTATGGGGTTTATGATCTTAATGCACCACGATAAAAGGGGATAAATGCTTGTTTATGAAAAATAAAAACATCAAAGGTTTTGCAATGAAGCTTTTATGTGTGCGCATTTTGATGTGGGGGATCCTTTCATTTGAACGGATGTGGGTACGGTTGTTGCCATTTTTCCTCGTTCTTAGTCTCTTTTGTTCGTTTAGCTGGTTGGGACTTTTTGGCATTTTGGGCTATTGGTCACATTTGCTCTTACTTGGGGTTATACTTGTTTGTGCTGGGGCAAGTTTGTTTTTTCTTATTCGTTTTCGGTTTCCCACAATGCGGGAAGTAAATTGCCGCCTTGAACGCGTCAATGATCTTAGACACCAGCCTTTGAATATTCAGACAGATCGTTTATGTTCTGAAAATGATGAAGATTTTAGTGCTGTTATTTGGCGTGAACATCAACGCCGAATGGCAAAGCAATTATACCATTTAAAAACTGGATTTATCTCTCTTAATAGTGCGGATTATGATCCTTTGGCTTTGAGGGCTTTGTGTGCTCTTCTTTTTGTGTGCGCTTTTAGTTTTTCTTTTGGTTCACAAGGGGGGCGTTTGGCTGATGCCTTTGATTTTCGTCCTGTCGTTGATGAAAAACTCATGCGGATTGATGCTTGGGTAACACCCCCAGCTTATACCGGTGTGGCACCGATTTATTTGACAAAAGATGAGAAAACACAACTAGAAATCCCTGAAGGGAGTAATGTTGTTGTGCGTGTTGTCAATGGAGCTGGTATTACAGTAAAAGCAAAGTCTGTAGAAGATGGGAGGGAAGTTTCGTTTTCAGAGAAAACGGAACAAACAGCTTTGAATGATCCAATCGTTCATTTTGAAACACATTTAAAGCATTCAATAAATTTATTTGTATCATCACGTCGTAAAAAACAGCAGTGGCATTTGCAGATAATTAAGGACAAGCTTCCGACAATTCATTGGCTGGAAAAACCAGGGAGGATTTTAACGGGATCGTTGGAGTTACGATATGTGGTGGATGATGATTATGGTGTGACAAAGGCTTTTGTTGAAATAGAGCCTTTTCTTCCTCAGAATAAAAGTGCTTCTTCTCTTTATAATGCTCCGGAAATAGAGCTTCTTCTTCCGCGTGGTGGAAAGGGGAAAATGCGAATGGTGCAAGATATATCAGCGCATCCATGGGCAGGTTCGCAAGTCAAAATTACTTTGGTGGCAGAAGATGGTGCGGAGCAGAAAGGTCGTAGCAAAACTTTTGTTATGATATTACCACAGCGTATTTTTTCGAATCCTGTTGCACGCGCAGTGGTTGAATTGCGTCGTCTATTAGCGCTTGATGCTTCTGTGAAAGAGCGTGTATTGGATATGCTTTCTGCTTTGCTTGTGCGTCCAGAAAAGGGGTTGCAAAATGCATCGCATTTTATTGTTCTACAAAGTGCGTGGACAAGACTTTCTTTAGCACAAACAGACGAGGATTTGCGCGATGTGGTGGATTATTTATGGCAAATTGCTTTGGGTATTGAAGATAATCAGCTTGAATCCGTGCAAAAAAAGTTAAAACAAGCACAAGCTGCTTTACGTGATGCACTGCGTTATGGTGCTTCAGCGGCAGAAATTGAACGGCTTATGGCAGATTTACGTCAAGCTATGGATGAGTATATTCGTGCTTTGGCTGAAAAAGCACCGGATAGTCAAGTTTCTAAAAATTCTAAAAGCTCAAAAAGTCCTAATCTTTCTGAATCTACATTACAAGAAAAACTAAATTTAATTGAGGAAATGGCTAAAACGGGCTCTTCTTTAGCAGCTGAACAACTCTTGGCGGAAGTTGAACAGACGCTTGATCATTTGCATGTGCAAAAAGGCAATCAAAATGAGGGAGAAAAAAGCCAATCTGCACAAATGAAAGAAAAGATGGACCAGCTTGGAGATTTAATGCGTCGTCAGCAAGAAATTCTCAATGAAACACATCAGTTAGAGATGGAACAAAAACGCGGAGAAGATGTGCCAGAAACACAAAAAAAATCTTTAAAAAAACGTCAGGCTGAATTGCAGTCTGAATTATCAACATTAGAAAAAGAATTATCAGAACAAGGATTTGAAACAGGGGGCGCGTTGAAAAGGGCAGAAGAAAAAATGAATTCTGCGGAAAATGCTCTTGATAATGGAAATCATCAGGTATCTATACAAAATCAGTCTGGTGCTTTGGAATCTTTGAGGCAAGGTGCACAAAATGTTTTGAAAAAAATGCGCGAAACACTCAAAGAAACGGGAGATGATCAAAATGCTGATTCTGGTCCTAAAGATCCGTTAGGACGTCCACTTTCTTCAAAAACAGATGAAGAACAAGAAGGCGAGGCACTACCACAAGAAAGTGATCAAATGCGTACGCGGCAGATTTTGGATGAAATTCGCAAACGTCTTGGTAAAGAGCATCTTTCAGAAGAAGAAAAAAACTATCTTGAAAGATTGCTTCATTTTAATTAACCAATGTTGGCTTTTTTCTTAATTGATGTCAAAAACAGTGTATGAAGAACCTCTATGGAGTTCATCTCCCAAAAAATGATTAAAGTGCTTGTAAGGCAATAATTATCCTGCTGTACTGATTTTTTGATCATTTAAGTTTAAAATATGAAATATTAAAATGTTCGCTATTGCGGAAAAAGAGCAGAAGTCCATATAAGTTTGGTATATGAAAATCTGTAATGTTTGAAATTTGTTTCTACATGGTATGTTGAGTTGGATATCGTTACGCTGAAAGATTTTTATGCTTCTGCACTTGGGCTGCGTGTGCAAAAGACGCTGTTTGACCAATTGAATTTATGGTGGCCTGATCTTACGGATAAACGGATTATGGGGTTGGGTTATGCGCTTCCTTATCTTTCTACATTGCGTGAACGTGCCCAACAATGTTTTGCTTTTATGCCAGCTTCTCAGGGTGCTTCGCCTTGGCCTTGTGCTGAGCAAGTTGCTACAGCGCTTGTTTTTGAAGAAGATTTGCCACTTCCTGATGCGTCAGTTGACTGTATTTTATTGGTACATGCATTAGAATATACAGAAAATTCGTTTGAAACGTTGAATGAAATATGGCGTGTTTTAGCACCCAATGGCCACTTGATCGTTATTGTACCTAATCGCTCTGGCTTTTGGGCGCGCAATATTACTACGCCCTTTGGTTATGGCGAACCCTATAGTCGGCAACAAATTACTCGTTTGTTCGAAAAAACAAATTTTGTTTCTGGGCCAATACAAGAAATTGTACATTATATGCCCTCTACGGGTTATGTTTCGCGGTTGTTCTCATTTTTTTATGAGCCATTTGCACGCTATCTTTTGCCTTATTTTGGTGGACTCTTAATGTGTCAGGCACAAAAACGTGTTTATCAGGGTTTGCTCGTACAGCGTCGTCAGTCGCGACGTATTTTTATTCCTGCTTTATCACCACAAGTGCGGAATATTTTAATTTATAAAGATAATTAATCATTTTGCCATTGGCATAAGAACCGCAAATATAGAAGGATTCTCTTATTTCAATTTTTTGCATTTACAATTAAAAAATATTCTTTTGTACATTATATGTGGAATTGGCATGTGAATAAAAAATCTCAAGTATCTATATACCGAACCATATTTCATGAATAGTGGAAACATTTTAAGAGAAAAAATGCTGGTATCTTCGTAAGCATAAAAATAGCAGAGTCCGAGGGATCTTGCATAATATGGTTCATGGTGGTTAAAACTGTACAAGGAAGGATTAAAATGCTTCTTATGAACCATCTCAAGTGTCAAGGGCTCCTCTGCAACATCGAGATCTAACATAAGTGTGTGATGGTGCCGGTTTGTTCTTTTATAAGGGTAAAGATGGTGGTGCTCAATGGCTTTATCGTTAGGATAAACATTTAGCGTTATATCATTAATTATACAACCTCTTAAGAGGAGATAAAATCATAAAGAATGGAGGAAAACTATAAAGATAAAAAACATCTCTCAATTTAGGCTAGTGAATGTGAGATAAAGCAGTGCGTGGAGCGGTTTTTCTGAAAAAAATAATCATAAACAGCACTCATCTAAAGATGATAGTTATGATCAAGAATGTTGCTAAAAGATATCACGATTATTTATATGCGGAACATATTAAAAATTTTAGAAAGAACAAAAGCATGTGAAACAGAAGTTACAAAGTATATCGTGAGGTTTGAAAGCATTTTTGTTTCTGGTTCTCATGTTGAATATTTCGTTTTTTATTCATAATGTTATATATTTTGTCATAAGAGTACAGATAAGAGTAAGTTCTATGTAATAGCATTTGAATTATACGCGAAGTTTTTTCATCTCGTTTCTGTTTTCATTTAGGATATTAAAATTATTTTTGAAACAGTAAATCTCGAATTAAAGATTTAAACGGTAACCATTTTGATCTGTCATGAGAATTTGTGCATTGGAGGGATCGTTTTCGATTTTTTGTCGCAAACGATAGATATGGGTTTCTAAAGTATGGGTGACAATATTTTCATTATATCCCCAAACTTGTTCTAACAATGTTTCACGGCTGACAATTTTATCATTGGCATAATAGAGACATTTAAGGATCGCTGCTTCTTTTTCTGTGAGACAGATTTTATTGTTGCATTGATCAAGAAGAAGTTTTTGTCTTAGTTTAAAAGTATAGGGACCAATATGAAAGGTTGCGTCTTCATTTTGTTCATATTGGCGCAATTGTGCTCGAATTCTCGCTAATAACACCGCAAAGCGAAAGGGTTTTGTCACATAATCGTTGGCGCCTGTTTCAAGATCTAAAATATTATCGCAGTCTGTATCATAATTCGTTATCATGATAATGGGGGCGCGAAATCCTTGGGAGCGTAATTGTTTAACGGCTTTGCAACCATCAAGATCAGGAAGTTGAAGTCCCAAAATAGTGAGATCAATATTTTCTTCTTGGATTATTCTCATTCCCGCTTCTGCTGTTTTTGCTTGGAAAATTTTAAACTCTTGATGCATTTGCAATTGTTCTACTAAAATGGGGCGTAGATCATCGTCTTCAACGATTAAAAGAGTATAGTGGTTCATGTTTTTCCTTATAGGCATGTTGATGCACTGATTGGTATAGTTTCATGAAAAATGAGATTTCATGCAAGAAAAATTAAAAGAGAAAAATTAAAAAAGAGCGTTTCTAAAAAATAAACTTTTATAATTTCTAATGGTTGCTTGCTGAAAAGAAGGTATTCCGTCTGCAGAGTATTTTACGTATTGGTTGGAAGCGTTTTTTATGTTCTAGAACGTGTTTTAGCTATTGAGTGTCATCATCTTTACGCTTTATGGAGAAACAAGCTAGCACTATCATTCACTTTGCTAGCTCGTGGGTGTTGCGGATAGTCCTTGGCACTTGAGACGATTCATAGGAGGAATTTTTAGTCCTTTCTTTCACGGTTTTTATCCATACAGGACTTTCTCCGCTTGTAATGTGCAAGCAAATAGCTTTTGATTGATTCAATATAAACAGGTTGGGAATGAGAGAATCCTGCGGCATGAGGCGCACTCGTCCAACATGCAAAACAATGAACACGCAATATGATGCGTTTTTTAAGCGTGAAGAGAATTGTGCAACACCTAGCACATATGCACTGTTTAGGAGAACTTCACGATCGTTTTTATTGTTTTTATCCACGTTCAGTTTTGTTTTTTTGTTGCATTTGTGTGTGAAGGAGGCTGTGTGTTATGTTCGTGGTGGTGCTTATTATAATCGTTGAGCAAGCTTTGCCTTTAGCAATGCCGAAAAGATGCATCATAAAGAGGTTTTTTGTGTAATTTGGAAGGAGACTGTATTGAGAAAGAGTGCAGGATAAAAAATGACAAAAAAATATCATATTTATGCATTTAGCATAAGAATACCTCAACAGAAGGATGTGTTGAGCTTATTCTTCTGCGCTATGAAGCATCTTTTTATATGAGTTAATGAATAAAAAATTATTGTTTTAAGATAAAAGCATTTCCTCCTTAAGGTTGCCCATCAAACAGACTTCTTTCCATTCATCTTCTGTTACGGCTTGCACTGATAAGCGGCTGGCTTTGACCAGCACCATATTTGCTAGTTTGGGATTGGCTTTAATTTGTTTTAATGAAACAGGTGTTGGCATGTCACAAAGTGCACGGATGTCCACACATTCCCAGCGTGGATCAGAGCTTGTAGAATCAGGGTGCGCTTCAGCACATATTTCTACAATTCCTACAATTTCTAAACCTTTATTTGAATGATAAAAAAAACCTTTATCGCCATATTTCATAGCGCGCATATTATTACGGGCTTGATAATTGCGTACACCATCCCATTGTTCGCCATTAACTCCTTTTTTCTTTTGCATCTCCCATGACCATTTATGGGGTTCAGATTTAAAAAGCCAATAAGCCATGAGTTCTCCTTTTTCATAGATTGTTATGCATTTTTATAAGTATCTTTGTAATACCATCAACGATGATTTTTAAAATGGGGTAAAGAACGGCTATTATCTGTTTTTTCTTGTTTCAAAATAGAGAGACGCGCTCCATTGATATTTCATGTTGTATAAAGGTATTTTGCTCTTTTCTTATCTTTTCAGCTATGGTTTGAAATGCGGTCACTATAAGAGTTTTTGGGAAAAAATGAAGAAAATTGGTTCTAAAAAGCTTTAAGATTACAATGATAATGAAACGAATGAATGGTCAAAGATGAAGAGGTCAACGAATGGCATTCATATCTATGCTTCGTGGGAGAGAGTAGATCTTATTATGCTGTAAAATACCGTCATTTGAAATGTAATGATATAAGGCAGTTTTTTGAAACATGAAGGTTTTCAGAATATGTGGTGAATATTTAGGTTTACGTGTCGAGCTTTGGGTTAAGTGAATTGTGTGAATGGGAAGCAGGTTGGAATCTGCTCGATAGAGAATTCGGGCTATCTATAAACCGGATTGAGTAGAAATCTTCGTTCTTTAAGGTGTGTGTGGGACGTCAATTTTATTATGCTTTTGTTCCACGGCGTCCCATCCCGATCAAGGGCGCGGCTTTTTCATCTAATGGCCAGCGTGAGCGGGGTGCAATGTCAAGAGAGCTTGTTTCTCCTCGTGCGAGTTTTTGTGCACCGGCAAAAGCAATCATTGCAGCATTATCGGTACACAAGGAAAGAGGAGGGGCTATAAATTCAAAACCATGTTGATGGGCAAGGTCTTGCAACGTAGAGCGAATGGCTTGGTTTGCGGCAACACCGCCTGCGACAACCAAAGCAGGAGAACGCTTTTCTTGATCATGAGAGAGAGGATATTGGTGGGCAAAGTGTTGTAGGGCTAGGTGAATACGATCATGTACTGTATCGGTCACGGCGGCTTGAAAACTTGCGGCAATGTTAGCAATATCATTTTCTGTAAGAGGAGCTATGGCTGTTGCGGCTTGTCGAACAGCAGTTTTTAGTCCGGAAAAAGAAAAATCTAACCGTTTTTCACCTTTTAAAGGTCGTGGAAGGGGAATGCGATTTTTATCACCAAATAAAGCTGCTTTTTCAAGTGCTGGTCCACCAGGATAGGGAAGACCTAAAAGTTTTGCAGTTTTATCAAAGGCTTCTCCTAATGCATCATCAATGGTGGTTCCTAAACGTTGGTAGTTGCCTACTCCATGAACAATGATTGTTTGTGTATGACCTCCTGAAACTAAAAGTAATAAATAAGGAAAGCTGACGTTGTGCGTTAACACAGCTGTTAAAGCATGTCCCTCTAAGTGATTTACCGCAATAAATGGTTTGCCAGTGGCAAGAGAGAGTGCTTTTGCGCTCATAACGCCTACCAACAATCCTCCTATCAAACCAGGACCACTGGTGGCTGCAATGCCATCAATATCTTTTAATTTTGTGTTTGCTTCTGTTAGTGCTTGCAGAATTAAATGATCAAGAACTTCAACATGGGCACGAGCAGCAATTTCAGGAACAACACCGCCGTAAGGTGCATGGTGATCAATTTGACTCCAAACAACATTGGAAAGAATTCGGCTGTTTGATTCATTGTTATATTCAATGACAGCCGCTGCCGTTTCATCACAACTTGTTTCTATTCCCAGCAGACGCATTTTAAACAAAACCTTATATTGAAGCTTCTTTCTTGCGTGTGTACCATGAACAGAAAAAGATGGAAAGTATTTCTCTTAGAATTGATTTTTCTATGAAAAATATGTGTTTTGGCATTTTCTTTGAATTTTATGATATCGTTGATTAAAAAATAAAGCTGTATTTTCGAGTATAAAATGCAAATGTTTTTTTAAAAACTTGTCTATTAAAGGCGATAATTGTAAATATTATTGAGAAAAGCTGCATTTTTAAAACTTTTTTCATTTTATTATTTTATCATTAAAAAAAGTGTGCACGAAAAGTGACAGAGATGGTCGATTCTTCAAAACCAAAAGTTAAACCACATTATGCTGGTACGCGCCGTAAGAAACCAGTTATTGAACATGAAGCTGTTCCCCATGATTCAGAGGAAAAAATCCACAATTCTGTAGAATCTCATGCGCGAGAAAAACAGAATATGCAAGGTCAGGATAAAAGTCCCTCTAGTACAACTTGGCTTTTCTTATCCCTTTCTGGGATTTTGGGAGGATTCATTGCTTTGGGAATTTTTATGGGGCTTCAATGGGCTGGTTTTTTTCCTTCTCCTTTTGTGGAAAATTCTGCTGGAGGAGAAAAAGCTTTGCAGATTGCTGAAGCCGCAAAAAGTCAAGGTGAAGACACAAAGGAACAATTGAGGCGGGTCTTTCAAGAAATCGATACGTTAAAAACAGAGTTTTCTTCTTTTTCATCACAACAGTTTAAAACAACGAAAAATGATGAACTATCGAAAGAAGAAAGCAAAAAAGCTTTTGCGATTTTAGAGGAAAAAGTAAAAGCTCTTGAAGAAACTGTACAAACTTTTGTTAGAGAGTCGAAAGAGATAGAGACGGCTTTGTCTGTTGGGCAGAGCAATGCAAATGATCTTGCTGCGTTAAAACAACAGTTAGAAGCACTACAGGAAGAAACTGCTGTTAAAAATAGTGAGAAAAGAGAAATAGATACCGCGCTTTTTACTGCAATTAGTTCATTAAAAAATGCTGTAGAGCGTGGTGGATCTTATAATAATGAATTAAAGCTGTTACAACAATTATCGCCTTCGATTAATGGACTTGATGTGTTGCAAAAAACAGCTACTGTGGGCCTTCCAAGTTCAGCACAACTTTCAGTTAATTTTTCTCATGTTGCCGATGCAATTGTTGGTACGCAAAATCTTGTTGCGTCAGATGCTGGTTTTTTTGACCGAATTTTAGCATGGATAAAAGGGCTCATTGTTTCGCGACCGATTGGAAATGTTGAAGGGACAACGCTGGGGGCTATTGCGGCGCGCATGGAAGTTGCCATTCAAGCTGGTGATTACGAAAAGGCTTTGAGCGAATGGCAATCATTGCCTCAAAGTGCAAAAGATGTTTCAATGGATTTTGTTAAGCAGCTTGAAAGACATATTGCTATTCAACAGTTGTTGCAGCAATTGTTATTGTCTGTGCAACAAGGATCTTTTAAAGCAACAAAGATGTAAATAGGCTCAAGATGATACGTGTTTTTATTTATATTTTTGTTGTTTGTATCCTCGGTTTAGCTTTCACGTGGGTTGCTAATCACAATGGTATTTTTGTTCTCACATTTTTGCATTTCAGATTTTCTGCTTCATTTCTTACAGTGTTAAGTGTACTTATTTTGTTTTTTATAACGCTGGTGCTTTTATGGTGGTTATTATCTTTCTTTTTTTCCATACCGAGTGCTCTTTCCAATTATTTTTATAAACGCCATCAAAAGCGTGGTTACGAAGCTCTTTCAAAGGGGATTCTTGCAACTTTTGCTGGTGATAGTATGGTTGCGCAAAAAATGGAAGAACGGGTTGCTAAATATCTTGCAGGAAAACAAGAGCCATTGGTAAAACTCTTACAAGCGCAAACCTTGTCTTTACAAAATGATTCTGTTCGCGCCATTGGTCTTTATGAAGAGATGAGAAAGGAAGATCCGACAAAACTGGTTGGACTTTATGGTTTGTTTCGTGAAGCAATGAAGAGTAAAGCTTATGAGGCAGCGCAACAATATGCCGAAGAGGCACTGACCTTATCGCCAGCACTTTTATGGGCGCATAAGGCGGTGCTTGATCGGTTAAGTGCTGAAGGTAAATGGGATAAGGCACTTACTGTTTTTGAAAGAACGCAAAAAGCTCTCCCGCGTTCTGCTCGCGCGACTCCAGAGCGGCAGCATATACAGGTTTTACTACTAAGTGGGCAGGCACTTTCTTTGTTTGATACACATCCTGTACAAGCACGTGAAGCCATTTTGAAAGCCCATAAATTGGCGCCTGATTTTGTTCCAATAATAGTTATTGCTGCTGATATTCTTTATAAGTTAAATGAAACGCGTAAAGCGGATAAAATGATTATAGCGGCTTGGCAAAAGAATCCTCATCCTGATTTGGGGGCGCTTTATCTTGAAAGAGAAGAAGGAGCCATTGGGCGATTGAAAAGGGCTAAGACACTTGCTTCTTATAATAAAGATGCATTTGAGTCGGCTTTCCTTATTGCTAAAGCAGCTTTGGATGCTGGTGAAACAGCATTAGCAAGAGAGAAGGCACAAAAAGCATTACAATGTCATCCACGGGAAAGTGTTTATTTATTGTTGGCAGATATTGAAGAGGCACAGGGAAACAATCAAGGTGCTGTGCGTCAATGGCTTTCTTTAGCACTTCGTGCTGAACGTGATCCAGTATGGATGTGTGATGGGTCCATTTTTTCTTCTTGGTCAGCGGTTTCTCCAATCAGTGGACGTTTGGGCTGTTTTGAATGGAAGGCGCCTCCCTGTATGCCTTCTCTCACATTAGAGGCGGACAATATTGTGCCGAAAAAGCAAGACAAAGAGTATGTTATGGGAAAAAGTGATGATGTTGAAGATAAGAAGCTTGAAAAATTAACACCTATAGATAATTCTCTTTTGCATAATGCGCAGGTGGAGAAACAAGATATAAAAGAACAAGATGTAAAAATGTTCAGTCAAATTCATTTAAATGTTGATGATCCAGGGGTTAAAATAGAAGAAGAAACATCTTTATCGAGGAAAAAGTTTCGTTTATTTTAAATTGCACCAATGTGATAATACGAATGTTTTCTCAGAAGAAACAATTGACCTAGAAGAAAAAATATCGTTAGTCTTTTCCAATAAAATTATTCTCTTATGCTTTAAAAATAAAGTTTTGCTTGGTAGCAGAGGTGATTGGTTAAAAAATGTTTTTAAATCAGAGATGTCTTGATAAAAAACAAAAAAATAACAAACCAAGGATTGCTGTCGTTATTCATCGGCGGTCTACCTATACTGGTCGTTTGGGAAAATTTTTACAACAAAAAGGTTTTGTTCTTGATATTTATCGTCCTATTTTTGGACAAAAACTCCCTGATACATTAGAGCATTATGCCGGTGTTGTTATTTTAGGGGGGCCGATGAGTGTGAATGACAGCGAAGCTTATATTGGTGAGGAAATTGATTGGATTTCGTTATCACTAAAGGAAAATAAGCCTTTTTTGGGTATTTGTCTTGGAGCACAAATGTTAGCGCGAAATCTAGGGGGGCGCGTTGGTACAAGAAGTGATGGGACTGTTGAAGTCGGCTGGTATCCACTAGAAGCAACCCCACAAGGGAAGGAATTGATGAATTGGCCAGAAATGGTCTACCATTTCCATGATGAAGGTATTTATGATTTACCGAAAGAGGCAATGCTTTTGGCAACAGGGAATACATATCCTACACAAGCTTTTCGTTATGGAAACAATGCATGGGGCTTGCAGTTTCATGCTGAGTTTACACGCGCTATGATGCGGCGTTTGGTCGTGCGTTCGGCACATAAATTGACTGAAAAAGGTGCTCAACCTGCTTGTGCACATTTGAAAGGTCGTTTAATCTATGATCGAGCTTTGAGCCAATGGTTTGAAAGCGCATTACACCAGATTTTTTGTACACCGCCCGTACTTGTGTGATTATTGACAACGCATTTATTTATATAGGTAATTCACTGTTTTGCATATTGAATGAGAACCCCGAATATCGTAAGGTTTTCTCATTCCAAACCTGTGTATGTTGACTCAATAAAAACCTCTTGCTTGCTGTCACAAGTAGGGCAGGCGTGTGGGCAAAAACTGTATAAGAAAAGACTAAAAATGCTTCTTATGAACTGTCTTAAGTGCCAAGGGCTATCGCAAAATTGTGGGGGTAGCCAAATATAATGATGGTGCTGGCTTTGCTCCTCAATAAGCGTAAAGATGGGGGTGCTCAATGGTTTTATCGTTAAGAAACACTATTCATTATCATTTTTTTTGTGCTGTAAAACAGTATGGTTTAAGGCAGAGGTAGAAAATCTATGTAAAACTTTACACATGAGGTGTTTTTTGTTAAAGGGTGTAGGTTTTTTAAGAAAATCTTGTTTGTTGAGCTTATGAGATACTGTACTTTAGAACGATGTATAGGGACTTCTTGAAGTGACCAGTAGATAAAATCCGGTCGATTAAGAAGTTGGATTGTGTATAAACTGACCGTGGTTGGGAATCTTTATCCTTTTTAGGGTGGGGAGGAAGTTAAGAGATAAAGAAAGTTTGAATATTGTCTAAATCCTTTCAAATACCATCATCACAAAAAAGTTTTTCTTTGAGTTATTTAATTTGTGGGCTCTTTTGTCTTGCTTTGGTATTTATTTATAGCGCGCTCTGGTTTTTTTTTCACGTAAAATAGAAGACTATGTTTCTGATATATTCACAAAAATATCTTCCCATAATATGGCGGCGGTATGTGAGAATGTGCACAAGGATGGTTATCCTTTACGTGTCGGTGTTGTTTGTGACAAGTTTCAATTTTCTTGGCCTTTACATGGGGTTTCTTTATCGACGGGGCGTTTGACAGCTGGTGCACCAATTTATGCACCTCATTTGGTCGAGTTTAATGTTCATTCCCCTGCATTAATTGTTTTTTCTGGAAAAACTTCCATAGTATCCAGTTGGCGCAATTTGATGATTGAAACAGAACCTTATTGGAAAACGGGTAAGACATTGAAGTTTATAGCTGAAGGGCTTGAGATTTCACCTTTTTCTTCTTCCCTTGAAGGTCAAAAGCTTCAAGAAGCGTTAGGAGCACAAACGACAGATAAAAAAACGACACAAGAAAATATTGAAGATCAGGCATCTTTGCAAAATACGCATAACGTGATTATTCAGCCGTTAGAGCCAAAAGAAGCTTCCCAAAAAATAACGGCAGAATTTTTTCGACTTGATCTTAAACATGAAAAGAATGATTTATCGGGACATATAACTTTTGACGGTTTTGATGCTTCTCCCTTTTTAAAATCTTCTTTTGTTGATATTCCTAAAATTGATGGCAATTTGAGATGGATTTTAAATGATGCCTCTCTTCTGTTTGAACATGAAGAAAAAAATTGGCAACAGCGATTGTATGGAAAAAGTGGACTTTTAAAGCAAGGTGAATTGACTTTTCATACAGGTGGTGCAGTGCGTATTAGTGGACCTTTTTCTTTTGATGATGAAGGATATTTGACAGCAAAATTTGAACTTGTCCTTATTCAGTCTATGAAGCTTCTTGACACTCTGCAGCGCTTATTTCCCACGCAAACCAATAATCTTCAAGCGTTATTTTTTATTTTAGGTGCTTTGCCTAAAAATGCGGACGGCGCTCCCGTTCTTTCCTTGCTCATTAACAATGGGTGGGTAAAATTAGGCTTTTTAAAACTTGGTCGTCTTGCTCCGCTTTAGGTGTTGTACCAAAGCCTTTTTTAATTTTTACCACAAAATTTCGATTTTTTCTGATTTTCATACTTTTTTGCAATTTTAGAGTGTCAAAATCTATTTTAACAAAATGCGTATTTAATGGTAAAAAAAAATAGCTATAAAAATAAAAAATTACCACCTACTCCTAATTCGTCCAACCTCTTTTCACTTAGTACAAAATCTTATATCAAACTACATATAGTAACAGTGTTTGTATGGAAAAAGTGGCATTTTAAAGTATGCTGAATTGCTTTTTTATACAGGTGGTGTGGTGCTTGTTAGGAACCTTTTTCTTTATATATGGAATGAGTATATTTTGCATATATCTGTTTGGGAGTAACCTCTTAAAACAAGTAAATAGTCTAGTTGGAGGAGAATATGAAGTTGTAAAGGGAAAAATCAACATCCATTTTTACTGTCATTTTTTATTCGATTTTACGCATTTCAAAAGCAGTTAAAGTTATATTTTTTAAATGATGGATTAAGCTTATCCTTTTATTTCTGATGTTTTTTAATGAAGCCATATGTCTTCCACGTAAAACAGAATATATTTGTATTGCATATTTACGCATTTGTTAAAAAAATATTTCTCAGTGCTTCTTATTTTACGATGTCGCCTATGAATGGTATAACGATAGAGCCATTAAGGGCTACCATCTTTTCGGTTATGGAGTAATAAGCTGGGGCAACACCATCATATTATATTTGCTAACTCCCAATGTTACTGCGGATTTTGGCATTTGAGGCGGTTTATGAGGGGCATTTTTAGTCTTTTCTTTACTGTTTTTATCTATTCGGCTTTCCCATTTGCAATATGCAAGGGGAAATGGGGTTAATTGATTGAATATAAACAGATTTTAAATGAGACAAATTTAGAATATCGGATTATCAGTTATCATAAAAATGATAAAATTATGATTGTAAATCAATATATTATATTTTTATGATGAAGGATATTTGACAGTAAAATCTGAATTTATTTTTTATTTTGAGTGCTCTGTCTAAAAATGCAGGATAGGGCTTTCGTTCTTCCCTTGCTGATTAGTCATGGATGGATAGAACGGAGCAAAAGCTTAGCTGTTTTGTACTGCTTTTAAGTCTGAAAGTTTATGTTTTTAGGGTGAGAAATCAATCCTGGTGTTTTTTTTTGAAATTGTTGCAAACAATTCTATTGTGATAAATAGCGAGATTTTTATTGTTGGTGTTATGTCTAAAATGCAAACTTCTGCTCTGTCTTAGTTGGTTTGTCGTGGTGGTGGGATAGAACGGGAGATTGAGTGGGTCGTTTTGTATTTGCTTTAGGTTTGAAAGCCAATATTTTGAAGTTGAGAAATCAATCCTGCTGCAAAAGTAAAACGAGAAATATTGAGATCATTTTCAATAAGGGCGCTAATGCGGTTTGTAATGTTGTGAATATGATCTTCTTCTGTTTTTTTCCAAGTGTCAAAAGGATCTTTTTTCTTTCCATAATTTTTGAGGATTTTCATAACGATTTGCCGAAAGCTTTCAGAAACATTTTCTTTGGCTTGGCTTAAAGCCATACTATCATAATAATCTACTACAGGAATTATACGACTTGCTTCGTTAATGCGGTTTATACGAATGATTTGCGCAAGTGAAAAGTAGATCTCTGCGGTTTTAATAAGATCACTGTTGCTTTTTTTTGCAATTAAAGAAATATCACAGATTGTTGAAGCAGCTTCCAAGAGGGCTAATTGTTTTGCCAATGCTTTTGGTGCTCCCTCTTCGCTGTAGTGTAATGCTTTTTCTTCAATCTTTTGCTTAATATCGTTGCCGTGAGAATGCATAAGCTCTTTTTCAATAACGCTACGGGCTTGCTTTATTGTTTTTACAATTTCTTCTAATGGACGTGAGAGATCTATGTTGTGCAAACCCCAATTGGTTGTTTCAAAGAGCATTGGGGTCATTGCTGCGTAGAATTTATTTTGGACAAGACCGGGTATTTTATTATCAAGCTTATCAATTTGCTCAGACAATTGAGGAATTTCAAAACCATCGCGGATGGCAATGAAAACGCGAATAATATTTTCAGTCTTTTGTTCTGTTGCATCGTGTAGTCTATTAACAAAAGTGGGGCCTCCACGATTTACAATATCGTTGGCAATCAGCGTTGCGATAATATTACGACGCAATTGATGGTTAATAACTTCCTTCTTAAAATTTTCTTGAATTTGGGTTGGAAAATAGTTCAGCAAGGTTGTATTGAAATAGTGATCATCAACAATGGGGCTATTAGCAATTTCTTCTTTTAAGGTCAATTTAGCATATGCAAAAATAACGGCGAGTTCTGGACGGAGAAGACCTTTGCCTTGGGGTGTTCTTTGTCGTAAAATTTGCTCATCAGGGAGTATTTCAACTCTGCGATCTAGAAGCTTTTTTTGTTCCAAGTCGTGCATAAAGCGTATTTGATAAGGCAAATCAGCAGTGCTCTGGTTTTCCGCCAAAGAAAGCGCAAGAGGTTGTAGATAATTGTTGCGCAAGACGAGTTGCTCGACTTGAGGCGTCATTTTTTTCAAGAGCTTATTGCGATCTTCGCGGGTTAACGTTTTGGCACGTAGTGCTGATGCAAGAACAATTTTGAGATTGACCTCAATATCAGAACAATTCACACCAGCAGAATTGTCAATGGCATCCGTATTGCATCGACCACCATTTGAGACATATTCAATTCGTCCACGTTGTGTAACACCAAGATTAGCCCCTTCGCCAATAATTTTTGCACGCACTTGTTCTCCGGTAATGCGTATTGCATCATTTGCACGATCACCTACTTGGGTATCGTTTTCTGTTGCAGCACGGATATAAGTACCAATGCCACCGAACCATAAAAGATCAACAGGGGCTTTGAGAAGAGCAGAGATAATTTCAAAGGGTGTTCCTGTTTGTTTTTCGAAACCAATGGCTTGTGCTGCTTCAGGTGAGAGAGTAATGGTTTTTTCTTTTCGTGAGAAGATACCACCGCCCTTTGATAATTTTGTTTTATCGTAATCCTGCCAGCTTGAGCGAGGCAGTTTGAAGAGACGCGTACGCTCTGCATAGCTTTCGTCTATGTTCGGATCTGGATCAATAAAAATATCGCGGTGATCAAAAGCGGCAATCAATTTTGTTTGTTTGGAAAGCAGCATTCCATTGCCAAAGACATCACCAGACATATCGCCAACACCGACACAGGTGAAGGGCGTTGTTTGAATATCGTGATTAAATGATTCTCTAAAATGTCTTTTGACGGCTTCCCATGCACCTTTAGCTGTAATACCAATGTCTTTGTGGTCGTAACCTGCTGAGCCTCCAGAGGCAAAAGCATCATCGAGCCAAAAGTGATTTGCTTGGCTGATGGCGTTGGCTGTATCAGAAAAAGTTGCTGTTCCTTTGTCTGCCGCGACAACAAAATAGGGGTCAGGGTCATCATGACAGATGACATTGTGGGGAGAACTTATTTTGCCGTTAATCAGATTGTCTGTGATGGAGAGCAAAGCTGTGATAAAGTCTGTATAAGCTTGTCGTGCTGCTTCTATGATGACAGCACGGTCATTTGTTTGGGGAAGCCGATGGGGATAGAAGCCACCTTTTGCACCTGCAGGAACGATAACTGCATTTTTAACTTGTTGGGCTTTGACTAAGCTAAGCACTTCGGTGCGATAATCTAATGCACGGTCAGACCAACGAATGCCGCCACGAGCGATAGGTCCAAAACGCAAATGGACCCCTTCAACTTCTGGTCCATAAACAAAAATTTCTCGGTAAGGGCGCGGTTCAGGCAAACCTTCAATCTGGCGTGGATTTAATTTGGTGGCTAAAATACGCCGTGGATTTCCATCAGGAAGAGGCGTAAAGGCATTCGTTCGTAAACTCGCCTCAATAAGGTTACAATAACGGCGTAAGATCAGATCATCATCTAAACCAGAGACTTTCCGTAATTTTTCTTCAATGCGCTTTTGAATGACTTGTTGGTTTTTTTCCCGTTCTTTTTCTGTATGGCTTTGATGAAATTTTAAATGAAATAAAGCATAAAGATCTTGGGTAATGTCAGGATAAGCATTTAAAGTTTGGGCAACGCGATCTTGCGAATAAGGAATTCCAGCTTGTTGGAGATAGCGCCCATAGTGGCGCAAAATAACAATTTCATGCCAATCAAGCTCAGCTGTTTGTGTGAGAGCATTAAAGCCGTCATTATCAGCATTTTGTGCCCAAATGGCTTCAAAGGTTTCGGCGTGTTTTTGCCCGTCTTTTTCAAAATCGATACAGCGCTGGAAAGTACTTTCCAGCTGCATATCATGAAGATACACAGAGCGCCCATTGCCATCTGGTAATTCAAGGGTTTGTTCAGCAATAACGCGAAACCCCATATTTTCAAGGAGTGGTACACGTTTGGAAAGGGCAAGAGCTTCATGGCGGTGAAAAAGCCGAAGAGAAATGTACTGTTTTTCTTTGTTTTGTGCGTGATAAAAGATCACGAAAAGGGGCTTTTCATCATGAAGACTTAGAATATGTCCGGCATCGTTAATAGCGTCTTCAGCTGAAAATAAATCACGATAGCTGTTGGGGAATTCACTGGCTAGACGTGTTTGTTGCTCTGTTATTTTCTGGGTAAGAGCGATGGCTTGAACCCTGTCTTCCCAACTTCGTGCAATCGAACGTACATGTTGTTCAAGTGTGGAACGCTCATGAAGGGGAACAGTTTCGTTTCCTTTGCGATGGATGATATAATAGACACGTATAAGGGTGCTTTCCAAAAATAGCGGATAAGATTCAAAAAAGTCACCTTTATAAAGCTCAACAAAATGTTCGCCAACTTTTTCACGCAAGCTGCTGCTATATTGGTCACGCGGTACGTAGACAAGGATAGAAACAAAGCGTCCAAAAGAATCAGTGTGGGCAAGAACCCGTAAACGTGGGCGCTCATCTAATTGTAGAATAAGCTTAGTGTTTTCTGTCAATGTATCAACATCAGAGCGAAACATTTCATCTCTTGGATAGGTTTCTAAAGCACTGATGAGTGCTTTTCCTGAATAATCGGCGTGATTGTGTCCAAGACGTTGAATAATAGTTCGGGCTTTTTCTTTTAAGAAAGGAATTTGCAAAATAGAACGTGTATAAGCTGAGGAGGTAAAAAGCCCTACAATGCGTAATTCTCCACAGAGTTGGTTTTCTTTATCAAAGATTTTAAGACCAATATAATCGAGCCAAACAGAACGGTGAATTTTGGAGCGGCTGTTCGCTTTTGTCACGATAAACAGATTATCGCTTTCCATGAAGGATAAAACTTCTTGAGGAGGTTCTTTCATGCTTTTATCGTCAACAATATGAATAGAAGCATCCGTGAGTATACCAAGTTCAATATTACTGGCTGTAAAGGATTTTAGGGGTTTTTGGTCTTTGATGAAGTTGTAAGTGCGCATACCAAGGAAAATGAAATTATCGTCCATTAGCCAGTGAAGAAATTCAATAGCTTTTTCGCCTTCTTGTTTGTAGTGTGGGGGAAGACTTATTTGGTAGGCATGAATCTGCTTTTCAACTTCTTCAAGCATAGGTTTCCAGTCTTGTACAGCAGCATTAACTTGTTCAAGAACTAAGGTGAGTTCATTTTCAAGTTTTTGTATTTGCTGTTTGTTTAATGACTCGATGTGAATTTGCATCAGACTGATGCGTTTTCCAGAAGCACAATCAATAATGGGGTGTGCAATCAAATAGATATGGTTTTTGTGTTGATTAAAAACATTTAAAATAGAATCGAGAAGAAAGGGTTTGTTATCATTGACAAGCGTGATAACGGTTATAGGTCTGTTACTACGGGTTAAATTTTGCTCAAAGCAGATGGTATTTTTTCCCGTCTGATGGAGATTAAAAGCTTGTACCGCGATGGCTGTGGCTTTTTGAAGTTCTTCATTTTCATAATAAGCAATATCTTCTTTATCGGTTTGGGCAAAAAGGATTTGTTCTATTTTATCTTGGGTGTTTTTTGTCTCTGTTTTTTTTTGTTGCAACACATTCACTCTCCCTTTTTGCTCTTAAGGAGTCTTTTCTTCTCTTTTTAAAAGCAGACCATTATATTTTTTATATACTGTAACACCTTCTTTCTAAAGAAAATAGCTCTTTATTTGGAAAGAATGAGTTTGTTTTTGCTATTTTTTAGTAATATTTTGCACTTTAAAGAAATATTTTGCTTCAAGGAAAGGGCACTTTTAGTATTTTTGTATGTTAATAGTTTGTTTTTTAAAATATACAAAATGAAAGTAAAAAAAGAAGCAAAAGTAAAGAGAGAATGGCGCGTTTACCAGAAAGACTTTTAAGTGGTTACCAAAACTTTATAAACAATCATTTTTTATATAAAATAGCAGATTATCAGCAATTGGCGATTGAGGGGCAGAAACCTGAAGTTTTGGTCATTGCTTGTTGTGATTCGCGTGCAGTACCAGAAATGATTTTTGATGCTAAGCCAGGGGAAATTTTCACCCTGCGCAACGTGGCGAATGTGGTTCCTCCTTTTTCTCCTGATGACCAATATCACGCAACATCAGCAGCTCTTGAATATGCTGTGCAATTGCTTGAGGTGAGACATATTGTCGTTTTTGGTCATGCCCATTGTGGAGGCATTCGTACTGCTCTTAATGAGACATATAAATCTTTATTATCAAATGATTTTATCGGTCAATGGATAAGTCTCTTAGCACCAGCAGCAGAAATCGTTTTGAATAATAAGTCGTTGTCTTGGCCAGAAAAACAGACGGCATTAGAGCAGCTTTCTATTCGCCATTCGTTGAGAAATTTAGAGACGTTTCCGTGGATTAAGCTTCGCAAAGATCAAGGTTTTTTGACATTGCATGGGGTTTGGTTTGATATCTCTAGCGGAAAATTATGGAGCATGGAACAGGAAACAGGTTGTTTTATGCGTGTTGAAGTTGAAAGTTTTGAAGTATAGTATTTGTTGTTTTTATTTCTTCGTATAAAAAGATATTTTATGATAAAACTTGACAAAGCTGGGGTTTTATTGTTTGAAGGAGCAAGCTTTCAGTGACAAAATTAACTTGGAGCCACCGACTGAGACCCCAGTTTAAGGGTATAAAGAGATCTCAGAGGTCAACATCCGACGGCGCGATGCGTTCTCGGATGCTATTTTGGTTTGTTTGTTATGCAACAATGAGGTAAATGATGTTTGAATCCTTGCAAGAGCGACTTGGTTCTATCCTGTCTCATTTGACGGGACGTGGCGCTTTATCGGATCAGGATGTTGTAGAGGCGCTGCGTGAAATTCGTCGCGCTTTATTGGAAGCTGATGTTGCTCTTGATGTTGTGCGCTCTTTTACCGATAGAGTTCGGGAAAAAGCTGTTGGGGCCGAAATCGTTAAATCAATTAAACCAGGCCAAATGGTGGTTAAAATTGTTCATGATGAATTGGTTCATATTCTTGGAAATGAAAGCGTTCTGAGTGATTTAAATGCACCAGCTCCAGTTGTTATCATGATGACTGGTTTGCAAGGTTCCGGAAAAACAACTACAACAGCAAAGCTTGCAAAACGTTTTACTGATAAGCACAATAAAAAAGTTCTCATGGCGTCATTAGATACACGCCGTCCCGCTGCACAGGAGCAATTGCGCCAATTGGGAGAGCAGGCAAAACTTGCAAGCTTGCCTATTATTGCGGGTCAGCTGCCCGTTGATATTGCATCACGTGCCGTGCAGGCTGCTAAATTAGGTGGTTATGACGTGCTTCTTCTTGACACAGCAGGACGTAATCATATTGATGAAGCTTTGATGCTCGAATTGGCTGAAATTAAAGCATGTTCCCTTCCTCATGAGATTATGTTGGTGGCTGATAGTTTGACGGGGCAAGATGCCGTTCATCTTGCTCGTTCTTTTGATGAGCGTGTAGGGATTACGGGGATTATTTTAACACGTATGGATAGTGATGGGCGTGGTGGCGCTGCTCTTTCTATGCGTGCTGTTACAGGTAAACCAATTAAAGCAATTGGAACTGGTGAAAAAATAGATGCTTTAGAAGAATTTCATCCCAGTCGTATTGCTGATCGTATTCTCGGAATGGGGGATATTGTTTCTTTGGTTGAAAAAGCTGCTGAAACAATGGATCATGAGAAAGCTGCTGCTTTTGCAAAAAAAATGCAAGCCGGAAAATTTGATCTGAATGATCTTGCAGAACAGTTGCAGAAAATGAAAAAACTGGGTGGAATGGGCGGTATTATGGGCATGTTGCCAGGAATGGGGAAAGTCAAAGAGCAGATTGCGGCTGCGGGGTTTGATGATCGTTTGTTTGATCGTCAATTGGCCATTATTTCATCTATGACACCCAAAGAGCGGGCGAATCCAGAGCTTTTAAAACATAGCCGCAAACAACGAATTGCTAAGGGGTCTGGTACGACGGCGGCTGATATTAATAAACTTTTGAAGATTTATCGCCAAATGGCTGATATGATGAAAGCCATGGGTGGTAAAGGAAAAAGTGGTTTTATGGGAAAGATGTTGGGAGGCCTTGGTTCCAAAATGGGTTTTGGTGGTATGGGAAACTTGGGAGGGGATTCTCCAGCTATGCCGGATTTGTCGGGATTGGATCCAAAGCAATTCTCAACGCTTCAAAAGCAAATTGAAAATGGTAATGGAGGGAAGCTCTTGCCCGGACTTCCCAAGCGTGGACCTACTTTTCCTGGTCTTTCCAATGGCATTGTCGATGGGGGAAATTTTCCTCAGCATCCTAAGAAAAAATAAGATGTAAAGAGGGAAAGGAATATAATGCAGGAAACAGTATTAAACGAATTGGCACATTTACGAGCATCCATTGATAATTTTGATGCAACTTTGATTCATATCTTAGCAGAGCGGTTTCGTTGTACGAAAGCTGTTGGGCGCTTAAAAGCGCGTTATGATTTGCCTAAAGTAGATCCTCTGCGTGAGCAATATCAGGTAGCGCGTTTGCGGCAATTGGCTATGGATAGTGATCTTGATCCTGATTTTGCTGAAAGATTTTTAAAATTTATTATTAAAGAAGTTGTGAGTCATCATGAAGTTATTGCTGAAGAGCAAAAAACAAAAAAAGTCAATTTAAACGAAAGCCAGAGCTGACAATAGGAGATAAAATATGGCATTGAAAATTCGTTTGTCCCGTGGAGGTTCAAAAAAACGTCCTTACTATCATATCGTCGTTGCAGATGTTCGTAGTCCGCGCGATGGGCGGTTTCTTGAACGTGTTGGTGCATGGGATCCAATGTTGCCTAAAGATGGACCGAGGGTGAAACTTAATGAAGAACGTATCCAATATTGGCTTGGGCAAGGGGCTCAACCAACAGATCGCGTTTTACGGTTTTTAGATGCAGCTGGCTTGAAAAAGCGTCCAACTCGTAATAATCCACATAAAGGTGAACCGGGTAAAAAAGCACAAGAACGTATAGCAGCAGCAAAGCAAGCAGCAGAAGAAGCAGCGGCAGCGGCTGAAGCAGAATCTGCTTCAGCATAAGAAGCATGATTGTTTAATCAATGTGTTTTTAAAAGCTTTAGAAAAATAAATATTATCCGTTTTTGTCTATCAAAAACGGATTTTCATTAAAAAGCTGCTTGTTTAAATTGCGCCGTTTTTTTTTAAATCAATGGTTTTAAAAATCAATGGCGCGGCCTTTAATTTCCCAGTCTCCATAGCGGGAAGGGTCTTTGCCGCCGCGTCCGCCGTTTTCTAAAGGTTGTTCTTTTTTTGCTGCGCGTTTTCGTCTTTCTTCAGCTTCTTTAAGGGCGCGTTGTGCTGCGGGAGAAAGAGATTGCTGTTTAACGACAGTTGCATTTTTTTTGCTTGTTTTCTCATCTTTTTTATTCATTTTACACCTATTCCATTGAAGAAGCAGAAAGAAAACACCATCATATAGTATTGATTGACTTTTATCATGGAGTTTTTTGAGTAATGAATATAATGCGTACAGCTATGCTTTTGGCTTTTTTAACTGCTCTCTTTATGGGAGTTGGTTATCTTGTTGGAGGGGGCGGTGGCATGGTCATTGCTCTTTTGATGGCAAGTGGTTTAAACTTTTTTTCTTATTGGAATTCAGATAAAATCGTTTTACGCATGTACGGGGCGCGTGAAGTTGATCAGCATTCAGCACCAGTTTATTATAAGATTGTAAGCGATTTAGCACAAAAGGCTTCTCTTCCTCAACCAAAGGTTTATGTTATTGAGAATGCACAGCCAAATGCTTTTGCAACGGGACGTAATCCGCAAAATGCAGCTGTTGCTGCAAGTACTGGGTTGTTAGAGCGGTTAAGCGCTGAGGAAATTGCTGGCGTTATGGCGCATGAGCTCGCACATATTGAGCATCGTGATACGTTAACAATGACTCTAACCGCAACGATTGCAGGGGCAATTTCAATGCTTGGTAATTTTGCTTTCTTTATGGGAGGGCAGCGTAACTCTTCAGAAGATTCTCATGGCGCTGGGGCAATTGGAGGATTTATTGCATTGCTCGTGGCGCCTTTTGCAGCGATGCTGGTGCAAATGGCGATTAGCCGTACACGGGAATATGCTGCGGATCGGAGAGGGGCTGAAATATGTGGTAATCCTTTATGGTTGGCTTCGGCATTGCGTAAGATTGCTGATGGGGGACGTGGGGTATATAATGAAGAAGCAGAGCATAATCCAGCAACCGCGCATCTGTTTATTATTAGTCCTTTGAGCGGTGAGGGAGCGGATAGTCTTTTTTCGACACATCCAGCAACTGCAAATCGTATTGCTGCTCTTTATCAGCAAGCAGAAGAGATGAAAGGGGCTCTTGCTAAAAGTGTGGGATGGAATAAAGAAGACGCTATACATGAAAAAAGCAGCGGGATGAACTATGG
The DNA here is from genome assembly GCF_042195375.1 of Bartonella sp. CL100XZDX. Taxonomy (NCBI): domain Bacteria; kingdom Pseudomonadati; phylum Pseudomonadota; class Alphaproteobacteria; order Hyphomicrobiales; family Bartonellaceae; genus Bartonella; species Bartonella sp. CL100XZDX. Next base: position 37,214 of record NZ_JBHIOH010000008.1, read on the forward strand.
AGATTTTCATAGTGGTCAGACTCATGCATTAGGTGAGAAAGAAAATAGTTCTTTTCAGCGTGTTACAAAACGTCCTTCTTGGCTTCGTTATGAAAATTCAAAAAGATCTCGTTCATAGAATTATTGAGGGAGCTCTTGAGAAAACTGTGATATAAAGGTGGTGGTTTGAAACACAAAAAAGCGGGGCATGTGTCTGAAAAAAATGTTCCAGGATTAGCTGTTCGACAGGTGTGTGTGCGTCTTTTGGGGGCGGTAGGTGATAAGTACACGCCTCTGTCTGGTTTGACGGATAATGAACACGGACATCCACAATATTTGAAGCTTTCACAACGAGATCGTTTGTTATGTCGGGCTGTTTTAACAGCTTCATTGCGTCATCGAGGGCAGATTATGGCGGCTCTCTCACGCTTTTTGGCGCGTCCTTTGCCTTCACAAGCACTTTCACTTCAGCATCTTTTGCATATCAGTGTTGCACAAATTCTTTATCTTGATATTCCCGATCATGCGGCTATTGATTTAGCTGTGCGTGTGGCGAAACTTGATCCTCGAATGCGCCGTTTTTCAGGGGTGGTGAATGCTCTTTTGCGCAATGTTGCACGTGAGGCAGAGCCTTTACGTCAACAAGTTCCTACCATTGAAGGTGTGCCAGCGTGGTTTGGACAGCTTTTAATATCAGCTTATGGAACAGAAAAGGCACATCAGATTATCGCAATTCAAAGTGTGGAACCTCCTTTCGATTTGACAGTGAAATCTGATAGTGGTGGATGGGCTGAAAGGCTTGGCGGTGTGGTATTGCCCAATGGTTCTGTTCGATTGAAGCGTCTGGAGTGTTCTGTTTCTGATTTACCAGGCTATCGTGAAGGGTCTTGGTGGGTCCAAGATTTTGCAGCAGCTTTGCCTGCTTGTTTACTTGGGAGTATTGAGGGTAAACGCGTTGCTGATCTTTGTGCGAGCCCTGGGGGAAAAACAGCACAATTGGCTTTGCAAGGGGCAGAGGTGACAGCAATTGAGCTTTCTGCTAACCGCGTAAAGCGTTTAAAAGAAAATATGGAACGGCTTCATTTTTCAGTTCACATTTGGCAGGGCGATGTGAGAAATTTCTATCCCACACAGCTTTTTGATGCAGTTCTTCTTGATGCTCCTTGTTCTTCTACAGGAACAATCCGTCGTCATCCGGATATTTTATGGACGAAATCGAGGGAAGATATCGTCAAGTTAGTGGCGTTGCAATATGATTTGCTTGTCGCAGCAATTTCTTTGGTAAAGGAGGGGGGACGGATTGTTTTTTCCAATTGTTCATTGGCAAGAGAAGAAGGTGAAGATCTTATTGAAAAAATTTTATCGACACGCAATGACATTGTTTTAGACCCTATTTATCCAGAGGAAATGGGAGCACTGGAACATTTGCTTTGTGGGGGGATGTTACGGACAACGCCTGCGGATTTTTGTCATAAAAATTTTGATGCTGAGAAAACCGTATTTTTAGGAATGGATGGTTTTTTTGCTGCGCGCTTACGAAAAATTGCTTAATTAACGCTTCATTTACAAAAATGGTCGAAATTGTATTTGATTCAGCATAAATGGAGATAAAATTTTGGCGGTTGCGGTAAAAGCTCCTCAGGTAAAAGTGGCAGCCTGTATCGATACGATACAGAATGTTATGCGGCGTTTATGGGTTGGACCATTGTTTCGTTGGCGGTTTTCAGGGTTTCGTCCTCATAAAATTTTAGCGCATCCCATGGATTTGCATGTAGCTGATCCGATGATGGCGCATGAATTTTATCATGGTCGTTTTGCTTTTGCTGGTCACATTGTTCATTCTGGTGCTGTTTCTCCGTTTTCATTGGTTCCACCAACGCTAGAATGGGAAGCGGCTCTACATGATTTTCATTGGTTGCGCCATATGGAGGCAGCAGGAAGTGATTTAGCTTCTGCACATGCACGCTCTCTTTTAGAAGACTGGTTTGACCATGCTGGTAAGAAGGTAAAAGGGCTTGCTTGGAGTGATCCTGTTGTGGCGCGGCGCTTGATTTCATGGATTTGTCATTCGAAAATGTTGTTAGAAGGGGCAAGTGAACGGTTTGAAAAACGCTTTTTACGTGCACTTGGTTTGCAATTTCGTTATTTGCGCGTAACAATTTGTAGTATGGAGCACAATGATCAACGTTTACAAGCAGCAGTGGCTTTGACATTCGCATCTCTTGCTTTGCCTGTTTCAGCGGCAGTGAAAAAAAAGGTACAAACCACACTTATAGAGGAGCTTTCCCGTCAAATCCTAGTTGATGGTGGGCATATTTCCCGTAGTCCTGTTATTTTGCTGAATTTGTTATCGGATTTATTGTCGTTACGGCATCTTTTTATGCGTAGCAATGAAACAGCACCCCGTATTTTGATTGATTCTGTTGAGCGTATGTTGCCAGCTTTACGATTCTTTATCCATGAGGATCAAACGTTGGCCCATTTTAATGGGGTTGGTCCCCTTGTATCGGAACGGTTATCATCACTTTTGGAGCTTGATGAAACAGGAGGACATCCTTTTAGTTATGCCCGTTATTCAGGATTTCAGCGCTTAAAAGCCAATCAAACAACAGTGCTTGCAGATACAGGAAAGTTTCCACCCCGCTCTGTAGCACAGCAGGCTTGTTCGGGGTGTTTGTCTTTTGAAATGTCTTCACAAGGGCACCGTTTTATTATCAATACCGGTGTTAATCCTGATGGGCGGGAAGATTATCGACATTTAGGGCGTGTTACTGCAGCACATTCAACAGCTACGCTTAATGATTGTTCAGTGGGTGCTTTTTATCATAAAAAGAAAAATGGCGCGCCATTTTTGTTTGATGGACCAACAGATGTTCAAGTGTGCCGTATAGAGGATTCAGAGAAGACGGGTTTTATTGCGAGTCATAATGGTTATATGCGACCCTTTAATCTTATTCATGAGCGTGGTCTTATTTTGGCGACAAATGGAGATATGATTGAGGGTTTTGATCGCTTTTTTATGCCCAATAAAGGGGGAAAGAGACACAAGAGTGTGCAAAATGAAAAAAATCATGTTGCTGTTCGGTTTCATCTTCATCCACAAGTTGAAGTTAACTATGATGGCGAACGTGTGTGTTTAGCCGTAAAGAATGAGAACGTGAAGAGCGAACAAGTATGGTATTTTATATCGCCTGACGCAGATATTTGTCTTGAAGATTCGATTGATTTTGCAGAATTAACAGGTCCACAACGGACACAACAGATTGTTTTATATTTTCGTCCAGCATTTCAGGAAAAAGTTCGTTGGCGTTTTATCCGTAAAGCGTTTGATAAAAAATTAGAACATTATTCCAACCCATAGTATATTGCGTTTTATCTTGCGTGTCGCAAAACATTATCGTTTATTGTAGTAATATTCTCAAAATTTGAAGATCATATCAATTTTATACATGAAGAGTTTTGTTAGAGTATGGGGTGGATGTTTTTAGGCAAGGTTTGCTCATAGAATCTCATGAGGTGATGCTAAAAGGGATTGGCTCCAGAAAAAAAGTTTTTTGAAAGACCATTGTTGACAGATGAGTACTAGTTAAAGATTTTAATCCTTTAAAGATATGGAGAGAAAATTAAGCTGTTGCTTATCTTCGATAAGTTTTTAAGTGTGCTGTTGGGATCAATATTTATCTCTGAGAGAGTTGCATTAATAGGGCTACACTCCTCACGAAAAACAGAGCACTATTGTATTGTATATTCACGGACTTATTTTAAAGAAAAATCCCTTAACGCTTCCAAGCTTATTTTGCGACGATGCCCGTGATGGGTATAACGGTAAATCCATTAAGCACCCCCCATCTTTACGCTTATGAAGGAGCAGTTCGGCACTATCACACCATTTATCAGTGCCCAATGTTTGTAACAGTTCTTGGCACTAGAGATGGTTCATAAGAGGCATTTTTAGCCTTTTTTTAATAGTTTTTATCTACACAGGATTCCTCATGTGTAACGTGCAGGCGAATGGTTTTGGTTGATTCAACATACATAGATTTGAAATGGAAGAATCTCACGGTATTCGGAGTTCTAATTCAATATGAATAACGCTAAATTATCATTATAAATCAAATGTTGTATATCACAGAAACACTGAGAATTTGAGAAACAATACACAGCAATGGCTGAGAAAAACAACTCTTCTGCTCTTAAAAATGAAGGCGTAATAACAAATCACAAAATGCACGCTTTTTCATCGCAAAGCATTCTCTCAAATATCTCAAACAACTTTCATAAAGATTTACGCGAATAACGTCGTGCAATTGAATCAATATCACCTCGACAAATTCCAAGATCGCTGAGTTCATATGTTGAAAGACGACTTAACGCATTAACGGTTCGACGATAACGGCGCCAATTACTATAAAAACGTAGAATATTCATATCCTCTACTCAAACTTTTCATTACACTCTTTAGTTTAAGAATAGAGCATATTACTAAAAAGAGTTGTGTTATAATATCATAACAGGTATGCATCTACATACAAGATAACATCCCTTTAACATTTTCCTCATGTGAAAGGGCAACCATTAAAAATATCAACAAGAACAATATTCTTTCCCTAAACAATGGCTAAATTATGTGCATTTTCTTCGGTGATAAACTTCTTCACGTGTAGATTCTTTGGATTGAATAACTGCTTCCATTTCAATAGTTATACGATGATTATAAAAAATTCCTTGAAACATTTGTCTCATACGAAGAGGGAATCAGCAAAATTATTAATGTCGGAAGTGTCGTGTTCCTGTAAAAACCATTGCTAAACCCTGTGCATCAGCAGCGGCGATAACTTCTTCATCACGCATGGAGCCTCCTGGTTGAATAATTGCTGTTGCCCCTGCTTCAGCTGCTGCTAATAAACCATCTGCAAAAGGAAAAAATGCATCTGATGCAACAACAGATCCTTTTGTAAGGGTTTCTGTTAAGCCTGCTCTTTGCGCACTTTCTGCTGCTTTACTTGCAGCAATTTTTGCTGAATCGATGCGGCTCATTTGTCCGGCTCCAATTCCAACTGTTGCGCTATTTTTCGCGTACACAATAGCATTTGATTTAACGTGTTTTGCTACACGAAAAGCAAATTGAAGATCACGCATTTCATCTTGAGTTGGTGCCCGCTTTGTCACTACTTGCAATTTAAGATCATCAACCACCACGTTATCACGTGATTGCACTAAAATGCCTCCTGCAAGTGTTTTCGCAAGAAGTCCTCCACAGCGTGGATCAGGAACTCCACCTGTAATGAGCAAACGAAGATTTTTTTTCTGGGCAATAATTTCACGTGCCGCCATTGTGGCATCAGGAGCAATAATCACTTCTGTGAAAATTTTAACAATTTCTTCAGCACATTCCTCATCAAGGGTTTGATTTAAAGCAACAATTCCACCAAATGCCGATACATTATCACACATAAGAGCTTTCAAATAAGCGTCTTTCAAATTTTTTCCTTCCGCAACACCACAAGGATTGGCATGTTTAATAAGAGCGACAGCAGCGGTTTTTTGCGGATCAAATTCTGCCACAAGCTCAAAGGCTGCATCTGTATCATTCAGATTGTTATAAGAAAGCGCTTTGCCTTGTAAAAGTTTTGCTGTTGCAATACCAAAACGTTTTTCATTATTGCGATAAAATGCTGCCTGTTGATGTGGATTTTCCCCATAGCGCATAACACTTTCAAGATGACCGAAAAAACTCTGCCATGATGGAATTTCAATTTTTAAATCCCGTGCAAACCACGTTGCTATTGCCGTATCATAAGCAGCGGTGTGTGCATAAGCGCGCATTGCTAGCTGATGACGCATAGATAAGCTTAAACATCCATTATGCTGCTTTAATTCAGCTAGAATCGAATCATAATCTTTTATCGCTGTTACAACACCGGTATAAGCATAATTTTTTGCCGCGGCGCGAATCATCGCCGGTCCACCGATATCAATATTTTCAAGAATCGTTTGCCCATCGGCTCCCGATAGGATCGTCTCTTCAAAAGGGTAAAGATTCACCACCAAAAGATCAATTCCATGAATGCTGTTCTTTTCCATAGCTTCCCTATGGCTAGGATCTTCTCTTACCCCTAACAAAGCACCATGAATCAAAGGATGGAGTGTTTTTAAACGCCCATCCATTATTTCAGGAAATCCGGTAACTTCAGCAACATCTTTTACGGGTAAACCAGCTGCTATGAGGGTTTTTGCTGTTCCTCCTGTTGAAATTAATTCAACATTGTAAGTAGCATGAAGGGCTTGTGCAAAAGCAACCACACCCGTTTTATCAGACACAGAAAAGAGAACACGACGAACCCGATGAAGATCAGGTATGGGAAAATTTTTGGCAACAACACCCATAACAGAAGCCTTAAAAATGAAAGAGTTAAAATTCTAGTAAAACACGCTTATACGTTTATAGCATAAGCCTTTAGCAAAATACACTGAAAGGATAAACTGTCTTTTTAGAATATAGGATGCTCACCTTTTTCTATTATCCTGTAAAAACCTCTCATTTGAGGTGCGGTGATAGGTATAAAAGTCGCGTTGAGAAATTAAATGTTTTTTTTGTTGCTTATAACTCAACATCTCATCTTCATAGCAGTTGTGAAACAAAAAATGCCTCCGTATGTTCTCTGCTATATTAGCTTTTATACTATATGAAGGCGAAAGTATTGCGTATATCAATTGGAATAATCTCTGAAATGGGAAACAATCTAATGAAACAAGAATATAAAATTATAAAGGCAAAAATGAGTGCCTATCTTTCCTATCATTTTTAAATTTGGCTTTATGTTTTTCAAAAGCGTTTATGACAATGTTTTTAAGAGTGAATTTTTTATAGAGTGGAGATAATGCATTGCTTCACATTTTTGGGCATTACATTTTTAATGAATAAACCCTCGTTTTATGATGATTTTTTAAAGAGTGTCGCGTAAATCTTTTGTGAATGGTATAAAGATCTATTGTATGCCTATGATCTTTATTTAACAAAGGTGAAAGTTGGTAGATTTTATTCTCTTTATCAGTTTTCAAGATTCTAAAAATTTTTGTTACTTGAGATGGAAGAGGTATTTTTTTAGTTTTTTTGCCGTAGCAGAAAAAGAAAACCTCCTAACACACCAGCAGCTAAAATAAACCACGTGATTGCATAAACGAGATGATTATTTCGAAAATGAATAATCGTAAGACCAACGACGGGAAGGTTTGCTTGTGGAGATGTTTTTCTGGCATCAATGAAATAAGGAGCAACAGTGGACAAACCAAGTTTTTGTGCCATAGCGGGGAGATCGCGCGTATACCATAAATTTTTGTCAGGATTATTTTTACGCGGGAAAAATCCATTTTTTTCACTCATGCGTAATAAACCTATAATCATTGTTTGTTCTGTGTCCGTGGTAGAATTTTGCTGAGATGAGGCATTTGTATGCGATTTCTCTGAGTTTTGAAAATTATTACGTTCATCCATGGGGATAAAGCCACGGTTGATAAAGATCAGTGTATTATCAGCAGTTTGTAAAGGAGTCAAAACCCAATAGCCTGTAGTATTTTGAGCGGCAGCAGTGACTAAAATATTTTTATCTGTTAAAAATTTTCCTGTGATAACAACAGGTTGATATTCATATTTTTCAAAAGTAACATCTGACCATTGATTTTTTTTGGGGGCTTTAATGGGGGGTAAATGAATGCGCTGATTAGCACTGGTGATAAGATTTGTTTTCCAGTTTAACCGTTGTACTTGCCATATACCTAATGCACTGAAGAGAAGAAAAAAACAAATACATAAAGTTCCAAATAAAAAAGAAGAAAAACGGCAAGAATTTCCCTGAAGCTTTGTCATGGGGGGCTCTTTTTTGCTCATGATTTATGCTTCCTTTCGGGACAATAGGCTTTTATTCTAACATGGTATATATTTAAAAAAAAACATTTTGTACGCTTTTTGGCGGAATTTGCACGTCTTATTGAGGAAAAAGATGAAAAATGAGCCAACAAGAGATGAAAAAGGTTTTATAAAAGACTTGACCTTTTGTTGTCGACCCCCTATTAGAAAGAAACTTCCCAATGATGCCCGTTCAAGGTTGCATTGCGCGTGTTTTGCGTTCATTGTGTCCTTTGGGTATGGGGATTTGAAAGTTTCTTAGAGTTTAAGGGTGAAGTTTATGTCTCGTGCATGTGAATTGACAGGGAAAACGGTTCTGTATGGTAATAATGTTAGCCATGCGAATAATAAGACACGGCGTCGTTTTTTACCAAATCTTTGCAATGTGACATTGATTTCAGAGGTGTTACAGCAAAGTTATCGCTTGCGTATTTCAGCAAGTGCATTGCGTTCTGTTGAGCATCGTGGTGGCCTTGATGGTTTTTTAGTTAAAGCAGATGATAAAGAGTTGTCGCAACGTGCGCGTTTGCTAAAACGCCAAATCATTAAGAAAAAAGCTGAGCAAGAAGGTGAGCAAAAGGCTGAACAAGCAGCGTAATTGTTAGCGCTATTCTTTTTGGTTTATTAACGCTTTGATTTCGGTTTTCTGTTCTAGAAGTTAAGTTTTTTGCAGGTTGATCGTTTCATTTTATTGGTTCCATATCCCAGGTTAAAAAAATGTCTTCAAGCGGTCCTTTATTAGAACAGCAAAAGAAAAGGTATGTTGTTTTTTCTATTTTTGCAATGTGCCTTGCTGTTACGGCTTCTAATATTTTGGTTCAATATCCTGTCTATTGGTTTGATTTAAATGAGCTGTTGACTTATGGGGCTTTTACCTATCCATTTGCTTTTCTGATCAATGATTTAACCAATCGTTTTTATGGTCCATCTGCGGCGCGGCGTGTGGTTTATGCTGGTTTTTTTGCGGGGGTCTTTGTTTCTTGGATATTGGCGACACCACGGCTTGCCCTTGCTTCTAGTTTTGCATTTTTATTTGGGCAACTCCTTGATATTGTTGTTTTTACTCCTTTACGACGTAAAACATGGTGGAAAGCACCTTTAGCAGCAGCGTTGGTTGGTTCAGCTTTGGATACAGTGCTGTTTTTTGCTCTTGCTTTTTCTAGCTCGTTTGCTGTTCTTGATAAGATAACAGGGTATGCTGATAGTGCACTGGTGGAGAGTACTGTTTTGGGAGGGATAGGCATGCCAGTTTGGCTATCGCTTGCTTTTGGTGATTTTTCGGTAAAAATTATTATGAGCCTGTTGATGTTGATTCCTTATGGGACAATTCTTAATATTGTAAAGCTTCCTCTTTATCAAAGTCATTCAAAGGATGATTCTTCTTTTGTTTGTCACAAATAATGATTTTTGTCTTTTTTTTTCATGAAGCCAAGAAAATTGTACGCTATGCTTGGTGTGGCACGTTATTTATAATGGATACTTTATCATTTGCCAACTTAAGTAAGAGCTCCAACACAAAACGCGTTTTTTATTTCAAAATTCTCTTGTGAGGAAAAGATAAAGTCATTTGTTTGAGAAGGGGCTAAATATACTTTTTACAAATGATTAAATGTGACAGAAATTGCAACTGATGTTTATTAATAGATTGATTTAAAATGATAACTTATATTTTTTATTTGAGTGAAAGAGCTCAATATCATAAAATTTTACGCGTTTTAAATACTCTTATATTGAGTTAATAAAAATCATTTGCTTGCCTATGTTATAAGAGGAATTGGCGTGCGGACAACGTCATTTGAGAAAGCAATACTCTTATGAAGAGCTTTAATGTAATAGAAGTGCAATATTAGGCGCTGGAAGTATATTGATTTATCTTAAAAACATTGGAAGCTTGAAAGTAGGATTTTGCTTTTGGCTTGTAGCTTGTAAAGTAAAGGATGATTCTGGATTTTGCATTATGCCATATATGGGCGCTGTCGTGAAATAAGCTTGGAAGCAAGGAAGAATGTTTCTTTAAAGTAGGAGTGCGGATAAGATATATAATGGTATGTTCTTTTTCGTGAATGAAGTAATATTCTTTTTTTCGTGTTTTTCTTATATTTTATGTGAGTAAAGATTTTTTCTTTTATCCAGGAGATGGGATGTTGATAGATCACCCGTGGTGAGTACTGTTTTGGGAAGGTTAGGAACAGGTTGGCTCTCGCTTGCTTTAGCGATTTTTCGGCAAAAATCGCTATGAATCCATTTATGCTGATTCTTTTATAAAATAATTCTTAGTGTTTAAAATATCCTCTTTGGATGATTCTTCTTTTGCGTATAATAAATACAACTTTTACCTTTTTATTTTACTGAAGGTGAAAGTCTACGCATTATATTTTCTGTGAGAGCAGCACTTTAGAGCTATGTCTAGTGGAGATATTTTTCTATATACGTGTATTTAAATATAATGAAATAACACAAGATCGAGACAAAAACGGGTAATTATTCAGTCTTTTAATTTGAATGGCACTCTGGGATATGGACGTAAATGAAAAATTCCAAGCAAAATTTTATCAGTTGCACTAAAACCAGAAAGTAAAAACAAACTCATTATAATTTTTGAAGATGGTTGGAGCATTTCTTTTGGGATTCATAATGCATCCAGTAAAGTAGAAGCTTCTTTAAAGTTCGATATTCAATTTGTGGGATTATCTTCTCAGGTTGTTAGCCATCAAATTCCGATGGTTTAATGATAGAAATAATTTTTTAAATGTAATCGTTGCTGATTTAAGGCAGGTTTATTTCTTATGAAAATGAGTCCTTTTATCACTAAAAAGTATTTCTAATTGTTTTGTTATGGCGTCGGCGAGTTCTTCAGCATTCATAATTGTTACAGCACGTTGATAATAACGTGTGACGTCATGACCAATTCCAATGGCAATGAGTTCGATGGGGGAGTGTGTTTGGATTTCTTGAATCACTGCGCGTAAGTGTTTTTCTAAATAATTGCTGGCGTTGACCGATAGTGTCGAATCGTCAACAGGAGCGCCATCAGAAATGACCATGAGGATGCGACGTTGTTCACGCCGTGATAAAAGGCGTTGATGAGCCCAAATCAAAGCTTCTCCGTCGATATTTTCTTTTAATAATCCTTCTTGCATCATCAAACCTAAATTGCGTCGTGCGCGACGCCATGGGGTATCAGCACTTTTATAGATGATATGGCATAAATCATTGAGGCGTCCAGGATTATGGAGTTTGTTTTGGGTAAGCCATTGTTCGCGCGATTTGCCCCCTTTCCAAGTTTTGGTGGTAAAACCTAAAATTTCAACTTTGACACCACAACGTTCAAGAGTTTGTGCCAAAATATCAGCGCAACTTGCGGCAACGCTAATGGGGCGTCCGCGCATTGAGCCAGAATTATCAATGAGAAGTGAAACAACTGTGTCCCGAAATTGGGTGTTGCTTTCCATTTTAAAAGAAAGGGGTTGCATGGGGTCAATAATTAGACGTGGAAGCCGTGCTGTATCAAGATATCCTTCTTCAAGGTCAAAGTTCCAGTTGCGATTTTGTTGCGCCATCAAGCGGCGCTGGAGACGGTTTGCTAAACGTCCAACGATGTTTTGGAGATGATTGATTTGCTTATCAAGATAACGGCGTAAGTGATCTAACTCGTTTTCAGAACAAAAATCTGTTGCTTCCAAAATTTCATCAAATTGACGGGTGAAGATTTTATAATTGCCAAGTCTTTCCATTTGTTCCGAATCAGAAAAAAGGTGTTTGGGTTTGCTCGGCTTTTCTTGCCAAGGTCCATTTTTTTGCTCGCCGTCAGCTTGATCATTGTTGTTTGATTGTGTCGCTTGTGTTTTTCCGTCATCTTGCACATCACTTTCTTGTTCAGTGCTGGTTTGTTCTTCACTTTGAGCGTGTTTTTTGTTTTTACTCTCTTCTTCTCCTTGGTCTTGAGGTTCACACGCATTTTTTAATTTTTTATTGTTTTCACTGTTAGAAGCTTCAGCTTGTTGCACTGTCATTTTGAGTGTAACAAGCATTTGGCGAACAATCTGTGCAAAATCTTGTTGGTTGTAAATATGATGTGGGAGTTCATTGAGTTCTGCTGCTGCTTTTTGTTCGAGTTCTTGACGCCACAGTTCTAAGACAGGACCCGCTTCTCTTGGAGCTGCGCGCTTTGTTATTTTTTCACGCAATAAAAGTGCAATTGCTTCTTGGATGGGGGCTTCACTTTGGTTGCTAATCTTATGATAATGGGCTCTTTTGTATTTATCGGCGAGCATGATATCAAGATTTTTTGCAAGCCCCTCCATGGCTAAAGTACCAATTGCTTCAACACGTGTTTGTTCTAGGGCATCAAAGACAGCACGTGCTTCTGATTCTAGTGGAGAAAATTGCATGTGAATGCGGTTATCATGCCATGCTTTGCGCAGAGCCATGGAATCACCTAATCCGCGGGTAATGGTGATGTCTTTATTCGTTGCGTATTGAGGTAATTCTGGTAAACGCGCGCAACTTTCGCTTAAAGATGGTCGGTTATGACTAAAGGAAACTTCAAGGTTGTTTGTGCCTGCAATTGCACGCATACAGGTGGAAAGTGCTTTTTTAAAAGCTTCAATATTAAGAGTGTTGTTGGAAGAATCTTTTGCCGGATTTTTGTTGTCGCCAATATCGGTAGCCATGAGTGACAGATTCCTTAAGGCGAAACACCATGAATAAGTGATTCGGGAAGCTCTTGTCCAAAGGCGCGTTGATAAAATTCTGCAACAGTGGCACGTTCGAGTTCATCACATTTATTGAGAAAGGTTAATCGGAAGGCAAAGCCGACATCTTGAAAAATTGTTGTATTTTCTGCCCAAGTAATGACGGTACGTGGACTCATGACAGTTGAAAGATCTCCATTGATAAAAGATTGGCGTACCATATCAGCAACATGAACCATTTGTGAAATTATCTTTTTTCCTTCAGTCGTTTGAAAGGATTTGACCTTTGAACAAATGATATTAACCTCTTTATCATGGGGTAAATAATTGAGTATCGTAACAATAGACCAGCGGTCCATTTGAGCTTGATTGATCTGTTGGGTACCATGATAGAGACCAGTTGTATCACCAAGACCAATGGTGTTTGCTGTTGCAAAAAGACGAAAGGCTGGGTGTGGAGAGATGACTCGGCTTTGATCAAGTAAGCTTAGTTTTCCAGAGGTTTCAAGAACGCGTTGGATGACAAACATAACATCGGGACGCCCCGCATCATATTCGTCGAAAACAAGAGCAATATTATTTTGATAAGCCCATGGCAAAATGCCTTCTTTAAATTCAGTGATTTGTAAGCCATCTTTTAAAACGATAGCGTCTTTTCCTACAAGATCGATACGACTTACATGACTATCGAGATTAATGCGAAGACAAGGCCAATTGAGACGTGCAGCAATTTGTTCAATATGCGTTGATTTCCCTGTACCGTGATAGCCAGAAACCATTACACGGCGGTTGAAGGTAAAACCTGCGAGAATCGCTAAAGTTGTTTGCTGATCAAAAAGATAATCAGAATCGATATCAGGAACATGGGAACTTTTTGTGCTAAAAGCAGGGACTTTCAGATCTGTTTCAATATGAAATAGATCGCGAGCACAAAGTGTAATATCGGGCAAATTTTCAACGGTAAGATTTGTCATTGTGTTTCTGGAAGGGAGAGGATGCTATTTATTCATTAGAAACGATACAAGAGTTAGAGTATTTATGCAATGCTCTATAATGAGAGCCTTAGATATTGAAGAAAGATTTTTTACGTATTCTATAATGTTTTGCAAAAAAAGTAACATTTTGCGCAAATAATGATGGTCTAAATGAAAATAGACTCATATAAGCGCATGTTTTCAGCACAAACCAGACTTTTTTAGCAAATTATAAGCATGTAAAACATCACGAAAGCGCTCTTCTGAAGCACGATTACCACCATTGGAATCAGGATGGTGCTTTTTTACCAACTCTTTATATTTCATTTTGATGTCTTCTGCTGAAGCGTTTGCCTGTAGTCCCAGTGTATCAAAAGCTTTTGCTTCTAAGGGCTTTAATTTTCGTGAGAATTTATTGCTTGAATGCTGCCCAGTAAAAAGCGTGAAGGGATCGCGCATACGATTTTGATAGGCAGCTGTTCCAGAGCGAATCTTGGCATAATTAGCGGCTGTTTTTTTCGATGTACCATTGCTCAGATCTGTAGGCCATGTCGGACGATGTCCTGTGAGAGCATCCTTTTGAAATTTTGCGATATCTTTATTGCTAAGACCAGAGAAGTAATTAAAATTTTTATTATAGGCACGTACGTGTTCAATACAAAAATATAAATATTGTCCTTCGTGATTTCGACCTGCTGGTGCTTTATGGGCTCCTGTTTTTTCACAACCTTCCCACTGACACTGTTGTGCTTCTGGCTCAGCGTTTTGTTTTTTATTTGAGCTTATGCGAATTGAATCGAATAATTTAGATGTTATTGTCATATTATTGGTTTATGCAAAATTGATTAATTTTACAAGAATTGACTTTTGAAAAATTTGTTTTCACACTTATTCTATTATGAAAAAGGTGTATTTTGGCACGTTCATTTTGTTTGAGGAATGAAAAATGTTTATAGAAACAATAATCCAGAGAAAGCTTCAGGATGCTTTTCATCCGCAAAAGCTTGAAGTGATTAACGAAAGTCATCTTCATGAGGGGCATTCTCATAATGAACATGCTTTTGATGGTAAAGGAGAAACACATTTTCGAGTGAAAATTTTATCTTCTTCTTTTTCTAATATGACACGCGTAGAAATACATCGAGCGATTTATAAAGTTTTACAAGAAGAGTTAGCTACTTGTGTCCATGCTTTGGCACTTGAGGTTGAAACACTCTAATTTTTTGATGAGACACTTTTAGGAACGGGGATGGGCCTTTTGATAAATTTTTAACAAATGGTCTGTATCGACGTGGGTATAGATTTGTGTGGTGGAAAGACTAGCGTGCCCAAGAAGTTCTTGAATCGTGCGCAAATCTCCCCCCCGTGATAAAAGATGGGTGGCAAAAGAATGGCGCAGTGTATGAGGCGTTGCAGTTTCTGGTAAACCAAGGCTTGCTCGTAAGTTGCGTACAGTTTTCTGAATAATGGCGGGCTGTAGGGGACCGCCTCGTGCCCCGCGAAATATGGGTTGGTTATCCACTAAAGGATATGGACAACATTTGAGATAATTTTGTACAGCTTCGTAAACAATTTTGATGAGAGGAACAAGGCGTGTTTTTCCACCTTTTCCTGTTATAAATAAACTTGTTTTTTCAGGATCAGAAAATTGTTCTGGTGTGAGGCTTAAGGCTTCTGATATTCGCATTCCACAGCCATAGAGAAGCATGAGGACAGCCGCATTACGAGCGCTAATCCAAGGTTCATTTTCTAGCTGGTTTTCTTGTTTGACTATGTGAAGTGCTGATTTGATCGCTAAAGGTTTTGGGAGCGATCTTGGGTGTTTGGGGCTTCGGATAAGTTGAGCCGCCGGAACATTGACGATTCCTTCACGTGATAGGTACTTGAAAAAAGAACGGATGCCTGCTACTCCGCGGCTTAAAGAACGAGCACTTACATTGTTTGTACGCCGATAAGCAAGATAAGCACGCAAGTCACTGATGCGTAAATGAGCAAGATCTGTAAGGGTTGGTGTATGACCTAAGTGTTGACAGAGAAAAGACAAAAACTGCCGCGTATCACGTTCATAGGCTTGCACTGTTTGTGCTGACATACGACGTGTTTGGGTAAGACACTCTAACCAATTTTTCCTTGCGTTTAAAATTGCATGGTCTGCTGGAATGAGAGGAATATTTTCATCTTTTCTCTTGTCGTTTTTGATAGGCATTATCTAGTTGAGAGTTTCTTTCTTTTTAGATCTTTCATCGTTAGAATGACCATTCTTGTTTTGGGGTTGCTCTTCACGATTGATAAGTTGCTTTTCACCTTTGAGAGAGAGTATTTTCACAAGATTGTGCGTTGACATCAAATGCGCAAAAATTAATCCTAAAAAGCCATTTTTATGAAGTTTGGCAAGTTGGCTTGCTGATAATTTATTCAATTTTTCTTCATCAACAACCCAAAAATGTTCTAATTGAGCTGAGAGACCTTTATCGTTTTTCACATTGATAGATTTTTGGCTTAGAAGATCCATTTCTACAAGAGCATCAATAAACTCAGAGGTTTTTTCCATAGCGATTTTAAAACTTTCAAGAAAACGAATACGTTCTTCCATAAAAGGAGAAATAGAGCCGTCGGAATTAAAAAGTTCTGTTCCTGCAACTTCATTAAACATACCTGACTGTTGATCAAAGCAAACAGAAAGTTCTTTTTCATTGCTAATTTGTGCCAAAACAAAAGGATAGCGACGGACAAAAGCAGGAACATAAGTATTATTTTTCCAACTTTTATCAGAAGCGATATAGTCATTTTCGTCATTAGAAAGGCCGACAAGAGCTGCGGATGTGTAGTGCCGTTTTTTTTGTTCATCTTCGGCGCACATAAATAAAATAGGATAGTCTAGTGCTGCTTGAAAATATTCAGTACTTGCTAAAGGAACCCAGTGAGTATCCTTGGCAAAAGACATATCACTTGGAGGAGCAAATTTTAGATTTTTATGGGAAACTTTGTTGATTGGCGTGATATCTTTGTAAAATAGCATAATATTTGCCATAAGACTTTCTCCTTTATTAATTTGTTTTTGTTACCAAGAAAGGTCTTTTAGAAGATTGTCTCATATGGCAACAAGATTGAATAGAAAACTATAAGATTGAAGGGTTCATTTTTGAGAGATAATATTTTCGTATGAAGTATAATAAAGAAAAGCTTAAAAATAAAGTCTATCTTGCCATTATTGGTATGCCTCATGGTATAAAAGGAGATGTTTTTGTTAAAATTCTAAGTGCTGAGCCACAGCGTTTTAAGTTTTACAGCACTCTTTATGATGATATGGGGCATTCTTATGAAATTGTAACTCTTCGCATACAAAAAAATAAGGCGATTGTACGTTTTAAAGGGATAGAAAATCGTAATGCGGCTGAGTCTTTAAAAGGTATTCGCCTTTATGTGACGCGTGATCAATTAATTGATGATTTGATGGAGGATGAGTTTTATCAAGTCGATTTAATAGGCTTGTGTGTCCAAGATTGTGGAAGAAAAATCTTAGGTGAAGTGTGTGGTTTTTTTAATTTCGGGGCTGGTGATTTGCTTGAAATGCGTTTGAATACAGGTAAAAGAGTCCTTATTCCCTTTAGTAAGGCGGCGGTACCAGAAATTTGTATGGATTCTGGTTTTCTTGTTGTTGATCCCATGGCCGCTGGTTTAATTGATGGGGGAGACAATGATAAAAAGGAAATAGCTTGAATCTAAAAATAAAGATGAAGGAAAAAATAACAGATAAATTTCGTCAATAAAAAGTGGAATGTGTGGAAATATTAAAAATGCACTTTTGAGCAGATATTGTAAGCACTTTATCTCGAAATAGTTCTGAATTTTTAGAGTCTTTTTTAGTGCAAGTATTTAGAAGGATCGTATTGAATAAAGCGCAGATCAAGGAGATTCAATTTAACGCTATAGCGTTAAAAATCTTGTTTGTGCTATTTTTGCTATTAAGAGTCTGTTTAAGAAAATAAGGATGAGAAATAAAATGAAGTTTCAGGCGCGCGTTTTAACCCTTTATCCTGAAATGTTTCCTGGTTTTTTAGGGTATTCTTTAGCAGGGCAAGCTTTAGAGCGCGGAATTTGGTCACTGGAGACGGTACAGATTAGGGATTTTGCTTTAGACAAACACCATAGCGTTGATGATAAACCTGCTGGTGGGGGGGCGGGTATGGTAATGCGGGCGGATGTATTGGCGGCGGCTCTTGATTGTTGTCCACAGGATTCGCCAAGATTGTTGATGAGTCCACGTGGGCGCCCTTTTGACCAAGCTTACGCGCATAGCTTGGCTCGTGATACGGGTGTAACGTTAGTTTGTGGACGTTTTGAAGGGGTTGATGAGCGAGTCATAGAAGCACGAGAATTAGAAGAAGTTTCTATTGGTGATTATATTCTTTCAGGGGGTGAAACAGCCGCATTGGTTATCTTAGATGCTATTATACGTCTTCTGCCTGGAGTGATGGGGAATGCAGCTTCTGCAAGGTGTGAAAGTTTTGAAAATGGCTTGCTGGAACATCCGCAATATACACGCCCTTCTCTTTTCGAAGGGCGGGGTATTCCGCCTGTATTGCTCTCAGGTCATCACAAAGCGATCGCAGATTGGCGTCAAAGCCAAGCCGAATTGTTAACACGTCAACGTCGCCCTGATCTTTATGCGCGTTATGATAAAAATCATCAGAAAACTTGATTCATATGATAAGGTAGTGTATTGCATGGCTCTCTTTTTAGAGAGTTTTTTATAAAAGGTTTTCTGTAGTTCCAAAATTAAAATGAA
This sequence comes from Bartonella sp. CL100XZDX, assembly GCF_042195375.1. NCBI lineage: Bacteria > Pseudomonadati > Pseudomonadota > Alphaproteobacteria > Hyphomicrobiales > Bartonellaceae > Bartonella > Bartonella sp. CL100XZDX. The sequence continues at coordinate 55,556 of NZ_JBHIOH010000008.1, forward strand.
GGAATGGTGTATTCGCTCCTGTGTAAGACATAGCCTAAAGAGCTCCTTATTCTTAATAAAGGCTTTTTTGGTAAGAGTTGAGCGCTCTGACTGTTCGATAAAGAACATGAAGGATAAAAGAAATGAATATTATCGCACAACTTGAAGCTGAACAATGTGCAAAAATTGAAGAAAAGCGCCAATTTCCAGCCTTTAAGCCAGGAGATACAGTTCGTGTCATGGTGCGTGTGACGGAGGGTACGCGGACGCGTGTTCAGGCTTATGAAGGTGTTTGTATTGCACGTTCAGGCGGTGGGTTGAATGAGACCTTTACAGTGCGCAAGATTTCTTATGGTGAAGGGGTGGAACGGGTGTTTCCTGTTTATTCTCCGTTGATTGAAGGTGTTGAGCTGGTGCGCCGTGGTAAAGTGCGCCGTGCAAAACTCTATTATCTTCGTGGTTTGAGAGGTAAAGCTGCGCGTATCGCTGAAAAGAGAGATTATCGGAAAAAAGCTGAAAAGGTTATTGAGAAAGTAGAAGCAGCATCTGTCAGCACAGATGTTGAAAAGAAAGTTGCTGAGTAAAGATTATATCGGCTAAACTTTATGCAAAAGCGGCTTTTATGCCGCTTATTTGTGTCTTTCGTGATTCGTTTTGCCTTTTAAAAGGCTTGGAGGGGACATAAAAATGTTTAATCTATCAATTTTTTCCTCTTTTTATCCTTAATCATGGGTGCAATTTAAGATACCATTGCATATATCATGGATACTCAAAAGGATAAGTTTAATCTGAAAAAATGCCTGTTTATATTTGAGAAAAGATGTTAGACCTTTGACGTGAAGATAAAATTGTATTAGATTAAAGCAAGTTTTGCGGATCATATCCGTGGAGTAATCGGTTTTTTTATGCGTGACCTTTAATCCGTTATTTGAGACAACCGACCTGTAGTATCGGTATCTTGAGATGCCAAACAAGTGAAAACGAGAGAATATATTTAGTCGTTTTGCGCGAACTTTCTCGTTCATTGCGGTTGCAGTAAAAACCAGGTCAGGATATTTTATGACAGAGACAACTAGGATAAAAGAGCGCCCTCGTTCCCCTCATATAAGTATTTATCGTTGGACAATTACTATGGCTATGTCCATTGCACACCGCATTACGGGTATGGCACTTTATGTTGGAACGGTTTTTCTTGCTGTTTGGTTAATTGCTATTGCGTGCGGGGAGGAGGCATTCAGAACGGTTCACGAGATTTATAGTTCTTGGTTTGGATTGTGTATTTTGTTTCTTTATACTTTGGCAGGGGTTCATCACATGGTTGGTGGTGTTCGCCACATTGTTTGGGATCTGAAACCTTGCCTTTTGGCAAAAGAAAAGGCAACAGTCACTGCTTGGGCGACAGTGTTTATTTCTCTTATTGTTACTTTTGCGATTTGGATTATTGGATATACCGTTGTTTAGCTGGGGGTGAAAAGAGATATGAAAAAAGATTTTCGAACGGAACTTGGAAAAGTACGGGGGCGTGGCAGTGCTCATGAAGGAACAGAGCATTTTTGGCTAGAACGTTTGACAGGGTTTATCAATCTACCACTTTTGATATTTTTTATTGTTCTTATTCTTTCGCTTGTGGGAAAGGACTATAGCATTGTGCGTGCAAGACTTGCACATCCTATTGTTGCTATTTTGATGGGATTGATGACTTTTTCGGTCCTTTATTATATGAAACTTGGTATGCAAGTGGTGATTGAAGATTATATTCCACGTGAAGGTTTCCGGATATTCTTTTTGACGTTAAATATTTTATTTTGTTTTCTCATAGGTGGTATCATTATTTTTTCTCTTTTGAAAATTGCATTAGGGGGTTAAACAAATATGGCGGGTACAGGATCATCTCTGGGCGCTAAAGCAGGTAACGCCCCTTATCGCACTGTAGATCATAAATTTGATGTTGTTGTTGTTGGGGCAGGTGGTGCAGGATTACGTGCAACATTGGGTATGGCGGAACAAGGATTAAAGACAGCTTGTATTACGAAGGTTTTTCCAACGCGCTCACACACGGTTGCAGCACAAGGGGGAATTGCTGCATCGCTTTCAAATATGGGACCTGATAATTGGCAGTGGCATTTATATGATACCGTGAAAGGTTCTGATTGGTTGGGTGATACCGATGCAATGGAATATTTGGTGCGTAATGCTCCTGCTGCTGTGTATGAATTAGAACATTATGGCGTTCCTTTTTCGCGGACGCAAGAAGGCAAAATTTATCAGCGTCCTTTTGGTGGACATACGACACAATTTGGTGAAGGTCCACCTGTTCAGCGTACTTGCGCAGCCGCTGATCGTACAGGCCACGCCATTTTGCATACGCTTTATGGACAAAGCTTAAAGCATAATGCGCAATTTTTTATTGAATATTTTGCACTCGATCTCATCATGACGGATGGGGTTTGTACGGGGGTTGTGGCATGGAATCTCGATGATGGTACAATACATCGTTTTTCTGCTAAAATGGTTGTTCTTGCAACCGGTGGTTATGGACGCGCTTATTTTTCCGCGACATCGGCGCATACCTGTACGGGTGATGGTGGTGGAATGATCGCACGTGCTGGATTGCCTCTTCAGGATATGGAGTTTGTGCAATTCCATCCTACAGGGATTTACGGTTCTGGCTGCTTAATTACAGAAGGAGCTCGTGGTGAAGGAGGTTATTTAATCAACTCTGAAGGTGAACGCTTTATGGAGCGCTATGCACCTTCCTTTAAGGATTTGGCTTCACGTGATTTGGTTTCGCGTTGTATCACACTTGAAATTCGTGAAGGACGTGGTGTTGGACCTAAGAAGGACCATATTCATTTGGTTCTCAACCATATTGATCCTGCAATCTTGCACGAGCGTTTACCGGGAATTTCGGAATCAGCTCGGATTTTTGCAGGTGTGGATGTAACAAAAGAGCCTATCCCCATCTTGCCAACGGTCCATTATAATATGGGTGGGATTCCTACCAATTACTACGGGGAAGTTCTCAATCCAACGGCTGATTCGCCTGATCGTATTCAACCAGGGCTGATGGCGGTAGGAGAAGCAGGATGTGCTTCTGTTCATGGGGCTAATCGCTTGGGGTCAAATTCATTAATTGATCTTGTGGTGTTTGGTCGTGCTGCTGCCATTCGCGCGGGGGAAGTTATTGATCGGAATGCAGAAATTCCACCCCTCAATGAAGAAGCTGTTGACGAAATTATAGCGCGTTTTGATCGTTTACGTTTTGCACAAGGGGCGATACCAACAGCTCTATTGCGTGAAAAAATGCAGCGCACGATGCAAGAAGATGCGGCAGTATTCCGTACAGAAGATTCTTTGCAACAAGGATGTCAGCGGATGAATAAAATCTGGGGGGAATTGTCGGATCTCAAAGTCACAGATCGTTCTCTGATATGGAATTCTGATTTGGTTGAAACATTAGAGCTTGAAAATCTCATGGCGAATGCAATCATGACTGTTCATTCTGCCGAAGCACGTTTAGAAAGCCGTGGCGCTCATGCTCGTGAAGATTATCCAGAGCGTGATGATAAAAACTGGCGTAAACATACGCTTTCACATTTGTCAAAAGAGGGTAAGGTGACATTATCATATCGACCTGTCCATGTGGACCCATTAACATCTGAAGCTGATGGTGGGATCGATTTAAAGCGCATTGCACCTAAAAAACGGGTTTATTAAGGGGAGAATGAAATATGGTACAAATTAAGCTTCCCAAAAACTCTCAAGTAAAACCGGGAAGGGTTTGGCCTAAACCTGAAGGTGCTACAAAGCTGACGGAATTTCACGTGTATCGTTGGTCGCCTGATGATGAGGAAAATCCTCATTTAGATACTTATTATGTGGATCGTTCTGCTTGTGGTCCTATGATTCTTGATGGGCTTTTGTTTATTAAAAACCACATTGATCCAACTTTGACACTTCGTCGATCTTGCCGTGAAGGCATCTGTGGTTCATGTGCGATGAATATTGATGGAACCAATACATTGGCTTGTACCAAAGGTATGGATGATGTAAAACACCCCATTAAAGTCTATCCTTTGCCTTCCATGCCGGTTGTTAAAGATTTGGTTCCTGACTTGAATCGCTTTTATGCGCAACACCGAGTTATTGAGCCTTGGTTACAAACAGTTTCTCCTGAACCTGCAAAAGAATGGTTACAAAGTCACTCCGATCGCCAAAAAATCGATGGTCTTTATGAGTGTATTTTGTGTGCGTGTTGTCAGACTTCATGTCCAAGTTATTGGTGGAACGGTGATCGTTATTTGGGTCCCGCTGTTTTGCTTCAAGCTTATCGCTGGATTGCGGATTCACGTGATGAGATGTGTGGTGAACGTCTTGATAATTTAGAAGATCCTTTCCGCCTTTATCGTTGCCATACGATTATGAATTGTGCGCAAACTTGTCCAAAGGGATTAAATCCAGCGAAAGCGATTGCTGAAATTAAAAAACTCATGGTTGAACGCCGCCTTTGAAAATTTACTGATTGATGAAAATAAAGCGCAAGGTGGAAAATTGTATCTCCTTTTAGCAATTAAATCTCTAAAAGAAGATCGGCTGCTTATGGGGGCGCAGTAGCTATAATCATTCTAAAAGTGAAGTAATCCCTAAACAGTTAAGCAATTTTTGCAATGGCTGAGCAGAAAACTCATAGTTGAATATTATCTTTGAAAACTGACCTTTTAACGAACAGTAAAAAGAAAAATAGAAAATTGTGCGTGTTTTTTGTGCCTCTTTGAGGCTTAATATCTAAAAATTTATTGGCTTCTATGAGGCGGTTAGCATAGTTATTATTGCCTTTAAAAAGGCAATAGTCTTTTGGGTAGACTATACTTTAAATAGCGTTCTATGTAAAAACAATAAAATCAATATGCTATGTGTTTTTATTTTTATTAAATTATTATCATAATTTATATTTTGATGCAGATTCAATTAATCATTTTTTATAAAAAATGATAACTCTGTATAAATATAAAACAAAAAATAAATGCTGATACAAACATTAAACGCATGTAAATTATTTAAATGAAATACACAGGAGTGATTATTATGACAGTTCGTCATTTTACGACACATTTATTATAATATCGAAAACATTGCTAATATTCATGGATTAGGAATTTTTGATAAAAGCATTATATATAAAGGTCATATTTTTTATTTTAAAGATTTTATTGTTAATCGCATTAAAAAACAAAATTTATAGTTCTCAAAATGGAGAACGTAAAATCCCTCTCTTTTGTAGAAATAATCATACAGTTAAGGGGGCTGTAATTTAAAACTATTGTAACGTCATAGATTTAAATTCATTAAAGAGAAAATAAGACGTTTTTAAAAAATATCAAATTTATAGTTTTTTCCAAAAATTTAGAAAACGCTAGTGAGAATTCTAAGAACACGTGTTGCGAATGTGGAATAGGGATGTTTATAGGTTCGTTTGAGTTGAATGAATTCAATCATCAAAGAAAACATGTTGTGTTTTTATGAGTTTCATAGGTTTTGATTTTATATGTTTTTATCTATAAAAAATAGAGGTTTCTAGGTTTAGGTCTCATTTATTATGTTAGGGGATTTCATTTTTTCTTGTATATATGCTGAAGAAAGTTATTTAAGCAGTAAAAGTGTTTTTTATTTTATTTTTTAGCATAAAAGATATTTCTTAACATGAAAGAGAGGTGTCCAAGTATTAACGGTATAATCGGTCATTGTTTTGATATTTATTCTGTTGTGCTGTAAAACACTATCTTATTTAGGATGTGGTAATTAAAGTGGTTAGAAGGTGAAATCTGCTAGGCGAGGAGGCGGATAATTTGCAGCTCAGTGTGAGGAAACGTCAGGAGAGAAAGCACCAGGAGATCAGAAACAAGCGGATATTACCATTCACTCTGGGGGAAAGATTATTATCAAAGGCGCCCAAGAACATTTGGATCAGCAAGCACAATCGTCATCAAGTGGCTTTTTGCATGAGAAATCGTCCGATAG
>NZ_JBHIOH010000009.1:0-3074 GCF_042195375.1 Bartonella sp. CL100XZDX
TTTTTTTGAAATCCAAGAGAGCGGTGAAAAGTTTTTAAAGAGCGTCAAGAGGTTATTGAAAACGTTACTACATAAGCTCGCAAAAGAATTCCACAAGTTGCTTATGAAGCTTACTACCGTATCCCAATTTTTGTAGAGCAGATATCCAACTCCAACAAGGGCTGCTATGCCGCCAGCGATCCAGCCGATAGGAGTGGTCATGATTGCGATACCAAGCGATATAAAAGCAGAACTAACGGCAGTTATTGCCGAAATCAGTGTCCCTACAAGAGTTAAAGCAAGACTGGCAACTGCAGAAGCAGCTGAGGCTAATGCTGAAAGCAGTGATCTTCCCAGAGTAGCAGAAAATCTAATAAAAGCTTTATCTGCTGCGATTATTTTTGAGAGCAGGGATTTTCCAAGATTTGCAGCCAGACCGGTAATTTTAGAACCAACGGAAGTGAAGGCTGAAAGCACTGGTCCTGAAAGAGCGAAAGCAAGCCTGATAAAAACTGCGCTTACTATGGCTAGTGATGTAAGCAGCCAGCCATTGATTTTGTCCCAATTTTTGTAGAGCAGATATCCAGCTCCAACAAGTGCTGCAATACCACCAAGTATCCACCCGATAGGTGTCGTCATTATAGTATAACCAAGCGTGACAAATGCGGCTCCTACGGCTGCTAATGCGGCAATGAGTGGACCAAAAATGAACGAACCAAGTGCCACAAGTCCTACCTTAAAGAGGGTTATTTCACCAATCAACGGCTCCATCCATTGAAACCAGCCTTTAATTCTCTCTGTAAGATCACTGATTCCTCTTCTCAAATCAGAGGTAGGATTAAGCAAATCATTAAAGACTTTTTTTACGCTTTTAGCCCAGCTCGCAACGGTTGTTTGAATGAGGTCGCGGTTTTCATCAATCAGGCGAGAAAAACCGTCAATCATATCATTAATAACGGGCATGAAACGCGCGCCAATAAAGCTCGCGATACCGCCTATTTTTTTCTTAAAGGCTCCCATCTTGTCACTTAAATCTGCTGCATAGCGTGCGACATCGGCACCTATCAGCCATTTTCCTTTTCGCGCCTTTGCAAACAGCTCTTTAATGGGTGCCATGCCTTGTGCAAGCATGGTCGCCATTTCTTTGCCATCACCCCCAAACAGCAGAGCGGCAATATGCTGTCTTTGTGCTTGGCTTTTCATCTTACTCATCTTGTCGGTAATTTCTTCTAACAAGACAGAAGTGGATTTGAGTTTTCCAGAAGTGTTTTTGACAGAAATGCCAAGTGCTTCAAAGCCCATCATGCCTCTTTTTTGTCCAGCATAGGCTTGTGCCGAACGCCTATTTAAAACCGCTAAGGATTGTTGAAAAAGTTCGGCAGAAGTGCCTGAATTATCGGCTGCATCACCCCATAATTGAAGTGATGCAACACTCATATTTAAATGGTGTGATGCGTGATAAAGACTATCTCCCAGATGCATGGTTTTCATGGTGAGGGCGGCTACACTTGCCACAAGACCACCACCAGCAAGCCCTAAGACACCGGTAAAGACTGAAGCACGACTTTGCCGCTGTGCTAAGAGCACTTTGAACGCCATGAAGGCTTTTTGTCATGTTTTTGACAGCAGCAGAAAAGCGCGGAATACCCAAACTATGTGAGAGTGTTTTTGACAATGTATCGAATTTTTTTTGAAGATGTTTAAGAGGTGCGGTGAGTTTGTCTTCAAGAGACAATTTTACCTTTGCATCGGCTACTTTTTCACTCATTTTATCTTATCCCTTTTTGCTGCTTGTTTTCGCCAGAATATGAGTTCTTGCGGTTCCATTTCCATCATGTCCGGAAGAGACCAATGAAAAACAATGGCGATATCGGCTATGAGTTTAGCGGCAGTTTCCCAGTCGAGGTGTCCCGCCGCTTGATAAAAGATTCCAAAATCTCTCCAATGCTTGCCAAATCATTGATGTCGAGTTCACCAACAGCCTCATGCGGCCATTCAGAAAGGCGTGTGATCATAGCGATTGTTTGCTCTATCCCTTCTTTTTTGTCGATTGCTTGCACATCTTTTGTTTTGGGGCGCTGTAAGGTAATTGTGGTGTGCTCTTTTCCTTCAAAAGTAACAGGTATCAATAATTTATGTGTAATGCTTGTTTGTACTGTCATTTTTATAATCCTACATTGTCTCTATGGTCTGCGAGTTGATTGACGCCATTGAATTTTCTCACCAAGTTGAGGACATCTATCTCAACGATTTCAACGTCCTTCTGGACATATTTGAAATACTGCAATGTGAAGGTAGTTGTGGATGTTGCTTTGCTGCCCGGTTGCCATTCTGCCATTTCAAAGCCTTTGCATAGTCCTCTCATGGTAATGACAACACCTTCTGCTGGTGTGCCTTGCGCTTGCATTGAACTGCGCAATGAAATGTTGACATCAGTGCGCCCCAACAGTGCCATCAATTCTGGAGAGCAATCAGAAATGGTCATGCTAAGTGTGAGGGTTTCAAGACCAAGGTCAACTTCAATAGAGCTATCCATGCCTCCGCCACGATAACTTTCAACAACCAAGCTCAAATTCGGTAATGTTACGCTTTCACATTTTGCTTGATAGGGAATGCCGTCGACAAAAATGTTAAAATATTTCAAAACTCTTGGTAAAACGGGGATAGCCATTAAAAAATCTCCTCTAAATAATCATTCACAATGCGTGAACGGAATGTGATGTGTTCTGCTGGTGTTGTTGGTGTGAATTCGACATTGAAATAGACTCTGCCGCTTTCAATAGCGCTTGCTGTATTCAACTCTAGATCAGGCGTACAACGCCCACCAAGAATAGCGCCTTGTGCTTTTAAATCACGCAAATAGGCATTGACGCTTTCACTTACGTCACTCATGTAGGTTTTTTTGATATTGCGGTCGACAGCCCATAGATGCCCGCGCAAAATGGCATCATTGATCATATCTGCGGTTCTCACCACCGATAAGAAAGCAAACTTTGTATCACTTGAAAGGGTGCGATTACCCCAAAGACGATAACCGTTTTCGCGGATAATTGTTGTGATGTTTTGTTCGTTAAGAAGGTTGGCGCGGCTTGATC
>NZ_JBHIOH010000010.1:0-23655 GCF_042195375.1 Bartonella sp. CL100XZDX
GTCTGAAAACACTGACTTGACTCAGCTTTTTGCTTTTAGTGCGGAAACGCACCTGGACATAGCAAAATCTCCCGGAATTCCGGGATACCCGCAATGCGGGATAAATTCATGTGTCAAGTCTTCGGGTTTTCAGTTCCCTATTGATCGTTGCGTATACGACCAAACTTACACTTTAAGTGATAAAGTAATTTCAGAAGATTGGCAAGAAAAATCAACACAATCTCAAAGACTATAAGATTGGGTATTTTTTTAAAAAAGTGCGCGAAATATGGATTATAAATCGCGTTTTTTTTTCCTATCAAAATATCGATAAAATTTGGATTTTTGGTTTGCACTTCAAGCCCCCCTCCGGTTACGAGCGCCCTCGCATTGGTATTCCGGGAGTCTGAAAACACTGACTTGACTCAGCTTTTTGCTTTTAGTGCGGAAACGCACCTGGACATAGCAAAATCTCCCGGAATTCCCGGATACCCGCAATGCGGGATAAATTCATGTGTCAAGTCTTCGGGTTTTCAGTTCCCTATTGGTCGTTGCGTATACGACCAAACTTACACTTTAAGTGATAATTTCAGAAGATTGGCAAATAAAAATAGTTTTTATTTATAAACTTTATTTTTTAATGAGAGGCTTTCCGTCTCTCTAACTCTCCGGAACGCTCACCAAAATCATGAGATCAGACCCGCGTTTAATGAGGGGACTAACAATCCTAGGTTCTTAAGGTCAAGGAGACCATTACATGGCGCCTAACGGCGTCCTTGACCCCCAGAACTTAACGGCTTGTTTTGTCCCTCTCACGCGGCTCCGAAATCATGATTAGAAGGGGAGCTTATAGGGGTGGTGATATCCGGCATATCAATTTATCAACGTGTTTTTTTAGAGTGTGATGAATATTTTAGGCTGGATTTTTTTGTCGCGTTTGATGAAATAATCTCGTTTGAGGGTGGGTGATCTGAAGTGCTTGGGGGAGATTGGCTAGGCAAGAAGCTGGGTTAATACTATTGTTTATAGAGTGGCGTGGGGTGGAAGTTTCATTTGGCTTTATTCTGTGAATCTGTAAAAGCGTGAAAACGTAAATGTGCAAAAAAGGAAAGGCTTTATGTTGTTAGGGGCGTTGTGGTTAATGATACGCAATGTATGGGGATCGTGTTTTCGAAGGTAGGGAGAGAAACATAAATGAAAGGACTGGCTTAGAGGAAATGTGTGGAGAGAGGGAAAATGGGGCAAGGGTGTACGGGAATACATAGAGTGTGGAGGGGGGCGGTGAAGCATGTTGTGAATGGTGTGTAAAGAATGGACAAGGTTTTGAAAAAAGGAGGGGGCTTTTGGTGTGGGGAATGGTGTTTATCTGAAGGGCGCATGTTTAAGGTGTGGAAGGCGGAAGGTGAGGAAAAGTTGGAGGGAGGAGGATTGTTTGTAAGTTGTGGAGGGATTAGTCAGAGGTATTGGGAAAATGCTTTAGGGGAAAAATTAGCGTAATTTCTTGTCATACTGAAACCAAAATCATCATAAAAATTGAAGGAAATTAGCGGGTAAAATTGGTGGAGAGAAAGTTTTGATTCTTAAGGTGTGAGGTGATGTTTTTTGAGAACATGAGAGAGTAAACTTGAAAAACCTTTCCCTTTTTGTGGAATTTTTATTCACAAACTTAAGAAAATAGGGTATGAACGCTGGAAATAACGCGCAGCTTAACAAAATATGTGCACTGTAAAGGAAATGTTTGTTTATGTCAAAAGAAGAAGTTTTAGAATTTTCTGGTATCGTTACTGAACTCTTACCTAACGCGATGTTTCGTGTGAAACTGGAAAATGATCATGAAATTATTGCCCATACCGCTGGTAGAATGCGGAAAAATCGTATACGGGTGTTGGCCGGTGATAAAATCATGGTGGAAATGACACCTTATGATTTGACAAAAGGGCGTATTACATATCGCTATAAGTAGCCTCGTGGGTGGCTTGTGCTTTTTTCTAAAAGCTATCATATTATTTCTATTATTTTTTAACAGTTTTTTAGTTTGCTTTTCATGAGTGAAAAAAGGGAAGTATTTGAAGGTCCTTGAAAAACTGTAAAATCAATGCAAAAAAAGGATAAGGAGATTAATGGTGCTTAAAAGGGGGTGCTTAAAAGGGGGTGCGTAAAAGGGGGGTGAGAGGGAAGTCAATTGTGAAGGGGTGGAAATGAGAAATATAAGAGAGTGGGGGGAAAAACGTTTGGCAGATACTCTTACAGAAGAAATTCATTTGGTGCTTGCCTCCGCTTCGCCAAGGCGTTTAGCGCTCTTGGCACAAATAGGGATTGATCCGCAGCAGGTTTATGCAAGTGATATTGATGAAACACCAAAATTAAAAGAACATCCTGCAAAGCTTGCCAAACGTTTGGCAAAAGAAAAAGCGCTGAAAGCCCAAGAGATTTTGCGCTGGTACAGTCAGAATGGTCAAGATGAGTTGCAGAATGGTCAAGGAAAATTACTTGGACAGAAAATGATTATCTTGGCGGCTGATACGGTGGTGGCTGTGGGGCGCACCATTCTCCCCAAACCAGAGGGTGAAGATGAGGCTTATGAATGTTTGCGATACCTTTCTGGGCGGGCGCATAAGGTCTATGGCGCCATTTGTGCGCTCAATGAACATGGAAAAATAACCGTAAAATTGGTTGAAAGTCGTGTCCGTTTTAGACGCTTAACTTCTGCCATGATGAAGGCTTACCTTGCTTCTGGTGAATGGGAAGGGAAAGCTGGTGGCTACGCTATTCAGGGAAAAGCCGGTGCTTTCGTTGCCCATATGGCTGGTTCTTATTCTAATGTTGTGGGTTTGCCTTTGGCTGAAACAGTTGATCTCTTGACCGCTTATAACTATCCACTTTTCACGCTCTGGGCTGAAGAAATGCATTAGAAAAACTTTAGGGCAAGATCAATGCAAGGTGAAAAGCAACAAAAAGAGAAAAACAAAAATGAAAAAAAAGGAACAGAAGAAAAATTAATGAAGGAGCAGATGACAAAGGTGCGCCAAGAAAAAAAAGAGCTCAATTTGCAAAAAGAGACTCGACCACCGCATCCTTGTCCTATTTGTGGTCAGATGTCACAAAAATCTTCTTATCCTTTTTGTTCCACACGATGCCGAGCCATTGATCTTAATCGTTGGCTTTCAGGCGCTTATATTTTACCACCTCCACCGCAGAAAAGTGATGAAGAAGAATAAAGAGTTCTCTTGAGGAGAGAACGCTTAGAGCGTTTTTTGTGTGGGAGCTGAAGGGGAGGCGCGCGGGATTATCGTAAATGAATTCAAGAGATGGATTAACGGCTTGCTTATTGTCATCATTCGTAGAGACGCAGATTAAGTTCAATCAATGATGAAAAATTTAATACATATCTAAGACTTAGCATCAGTGGTTTTGTTACCATTGATAATTATAAATTGCTTTGTTGCGGAAGGTTGTTGGTGCCTTTAGGGTGGGAGGGAAGCATTGATCATCTCATCAGTATTGCGAACGAAAAAGAGGGGGTGCGTGTTTTGGTGCAAATAGACGGGGCAATAAAAAATCGCTTGTTGGTGCTTTGTTGCGGGAAGGTTGCTGATGCCTTTAGGGTGGGATGGAAGCATTGATCATCTCATCAGTATTGCGAACGAAAAAGAGGGGGTGCGTGTTTTGGTGCAAATAGACGGGGCAATAAAAAATCGCTTGTTGGTGCTTTGTTGCGGGAAGGTTGCTGATGCCTTTANTGGGGCAATAAAAAATCGCTTGTTGGTGCTTTGTTGCGGGAAGGTTGCTGATGCCTTTAGGGTATGAGGGAAGAATTGATAGTTCAATTAGTATTGCTAAGGAAAAAAGAGGGGGGCGTGTTTTGGTGCAAAGAGACGGGGCAACAAACAATCGCTTGTTGGTGCTTTGTTGCGGAAGGTTGTTGGTGCCTTTAGGGTGGGAGGGAAGCATTGATCATCTCATCAGTATTGCGAACGAAAAAGAGGGGGGGTGTGTTTTGGTGCAAATAGATGAGGCAACAAACAATCGCTTATTGATGCCTTTAGGGTGGGAGGTTGTTGATGCCTTTAGGGTGGGATGGAAGCATTGATCATCTCATCAGTATTGCGAACGAAAAAGAGGGGGTGCGTGTTTTGGTGCAAATAGACGGGGCAACAAACAATCGCTTATTGATGCCTTTAGGGTGGGATGGAAGCATTGATCATCTCATCAGTATTGCGAACGAAAAAGAGGGGGTGCGTGTTTTGGTGCAAATAGACGGGGCAACAAACAATCGCTTATTGGTGCTTTTGCTGGGTAATGGCATGGTGTCATTTGGGGGTTGGATTGATTATATCGTGATTTTGACCGTATCTGTGTTTACTTGGAAAGCTGATCAATATGATGTCGCTTTTATTGGAGCGGCAACATTATTACCGGGTATCGTTCTGTCTAAGCCAATTGGAATGTTGGTCAGTCACCGTTCTATGATCCATTGGTTGCGGGCGTCATTGCTGTTACGGGCGTTATGTACTGTCGGTTTATTGCTGGCGACGAGTTTGCAAGGATTTATTATATTGGCAGTTATTCGAGCGACATTCAATAGTCTAGCCATGCCTGCAATTTCCGTTCTTAGTGCAAATTCTGTGCCTGAAAACGGACGGACTCGTTACTATTCTGTGCTTAACATGATCAATAGCGCAGCAAAGATGATAGGACCTGCTTTGGGGAGTGCTCTGTCTGTACTTTTATCAGATACCTATACTTTATTATTTTCTGGATTTTTGACATTGCTAGGCTTTATTGTGTTTTGTTGTATTGGTGCACAACCTGTCTCGTCACTCATGATAAAAACAGCGAATACCATAAAATCAAAGCATAGGCTTTATGGGACAACTTGGTATGCCTATGTGGCGGTGATGTTTGTGTATTTTGCCATGATCTTTATGGTGAATAATCAGTTGCCGGTTATTCTTAGTGCAATGAAAATGAATAAACAGACTCTTGGAATGCTGGTATCTGCTTCAGCGATTGGTAATTTTCTCTATGGGTTTTGGCGTGTGAAACAATCAAAGCATAAACCCCTTACAGGCAAAATATCGGAGTTGTTAATGCCGGCAATGTCAACAATGATTGGTTTTGTCATGATCTCAGTGTGCTTTTTTTACTTTGATTTACTCCGTATTGAGACTTTGTTGCTTTGTTTTTTCCTTATTGGAATGGTTAGTGCTTACTTTTCCATATCTTCTAATGTTTATCTGGTAAGCAATTTCAATGAACAGATTGGGGTGGCTTCCGGATGGGTGCAGTCTATACAAAATTTAGCGATGTTGGTAGCGCCATTTGTTGGAGCGTTTGTTTTAGGTCACACTTCGGCTGGAAAATTGTTCCTTCTTTCTGGATTGAGTGGATTATTCTGTTTCTTGGCTATCAGGATATTGGTGAACCGTTCTTTGTCTATTATTCGTTCTCAATGATTGGCTCATCAACGAAACAAATGTTTTAAATCATTTTTCTGAGGTTTAGAGGACGTGGAGATAATCCAACATAGAGCAGCTTTTTCAACGTTATAGATTCAATTTTTGATTTTTACTTAACCGCTCATATTTTTGTTTTTTTTTCGGGGCTTTGCCTTTTTGACACTGTTCTACCGTCTCGTAAACTCAATAGGGGGCATGGTTTTGAGCGATAATGTCATTTTTGTTTAACTCCGCTTTGCTACGAATAGTCAAACTTAAAAACTCAGCTGCTAATCCTCAATCAGCTTGGCTTGAAGCAATAATGGAAACAGAAAACAAACTATAGTGTAAATTATCTTATATGCCATAAAACATCACTCTTGGAGGTATGGTGATATCAGGTATGGGAAACTTTAGGCGGGGGTATGTTAATTGTTGCTCTTTTTCCTAATCAGAAATTAACCATAAGATTGCTTTTTGTTTTTTTGGCTGGAGGTCTCTAAAGTTTTTCAAAAGAGTGTGTTCTTTTTCGCTATAGGTTTCTTGATCACGGAGTGGGGTATTTTCTTTTGTTGAGATATCTTCTTTTGTAGCAATGTCTGCATAAAAAAAGCTTATAGGAACTTCCAGTTTTTGGGCGATTTTGAGTAAACATCCTGCGCTTACACGATTGAAGCCTTTTTCGTATTTTTGGATTTGTTGAAAACTGACACCTAAATGGCTTCCTAATTCTTTTTGGGAAAGGCTCATTGAAATGCGTCTGTGGCGGATTCTTTTGCCTATCAGAATGTCGATAAAATTTTGATTTTTGGTTTGCACTTCAAGCCCCCCTCCGGTTGCGAGCGCCCTCGCATTGGTATTCCGGGAGTCTAAAAGTACTGAGCTTAATCAGCTTTTTGCTTTTAGTGCGGAAACGCACCTGGACATAGCAAAAGCTCCCGGAATTCCGGGATACCCGCAAAGCGGGATAAATTTATGTATTAAGCTTTCGGGCTTTTAGCTCCCTATTTGATCGTTGCGTGGACGATCAAAAACACGTGCTTATCAATAAAGTAATTTCAGAAGATTGGCAAGAGAAATGAAAATAATCTCAAAGATTATAAAATTGGGTACTTTTTAAAAAAGTGCGAAATATGGATTATAAATCGCGTCTTTTGCTTAATCAGAAATGTCGATAAAATTTGGATTTTTGGTTGGCACTTCAAGCCCCCCCTCCGGTTGCGAGCGCCCTCGCATTGGTATTCCGGGAGCAACAAGTACTGAACCCTAGTCAGCTTTTTGCTTTTAGTGCGGAAACGCACCTGGACATAGCAAAAAACTCCCGGAATTCCGGGAAACCCACAAGAGTAGGCTCAATTGTACGCTAGGGTTTAGGACCTGTTTTCCCTGTTGATCGCTGCGTAGACGATCAAAATGACACTTTAAGTGATAAAGTAATTTCAGAAGATTGGCAAGAACAATCAAAAATTTTCTATTCTGTTATGCCATAAAACGGCGCTATTTGGAGGGGTGTGATATCAGCATATCAATATTCACATTTAGGCGTTTTTTAGAGTGTGTGATAAATGTTTTAGGCTGGACTTATCTGTCTAGTCTAATGAAACAGTTTCGTTTGTGGGGTGGGTGATAACTATACAAAGTGATCAGTAGGGGGCCTTTGAGATAAGAAGTTGGATTGTTTACAGAACAGTGTTTATCGAGCGGTGTGGGGTGGTGAGCCTTTCGTTGGCTTTGTTCTGTAAAGATGTAAAAGCGTAAAAATGTGTTTGTGAGAAAGGAGTGGGGGCTATGTGTTGTGTGTGTTTTTGTCATGGTGAGAAATGTGGCGAGATAAATGGGGGAAAGAGTCTGTGAATGGAAGTTGGGAGGAAGAGTGCTGTTAAGTTGTGAGTGTGTGACGGGAGAGCAAAACGGGAAGGGAGAATGGAGAGAGTGCGCATGGATAGGAGGAGAGTGTTGGTAAGGCGGTGGTGCAAAGAGGTGCGTGAAGGAATGGTGATTTAAGGAGATAGAGCTTGATTTGTTGAGCCTGATGAAGTGCTGTCGTTTGAGGAGGGGAGTCTGAAGACGGGGGACTAGGCAAAAAGCTGGGTTCTTTTACAGAACAGTGTTTACAAAGCGGTGTGGGGTGGTAAGCCTTTCCTTGGCTTCGTTCTGTAAAGATGTAAAAGCGTAAAAATGTGTTTGTGAAAAAGGAGTGGGGGGCTATGTGTTGTGCGTGTTTTTGTCATGGTGGGCTTTTGTCTGACATCGATGGGAGCATTGGGGGTGAAGAGACTGTAATAGTGGGGCTAGGCCGGTTGGGGTTGGGCTGGTGGGGAAGCTGGGCTGGTGGGGTTGGTGATGGTGGGGCGTATAGGGGAGTTGCGGTTTTTGTTTAAATTGATAGCGTATTTTTTCCCCCCTCTTGCTATGAGGCGTGTAAAAACCCATATTCTTTTTAGCACTACGGTTCTTCTTCATGCGGCATCATTTGCGGTGTTTTGTGGGGGGTGGGCTGTCCTTTGAAGATGTCTCTTTTGTGGAATGTTGGGGGAATTTAAAGTGCGGTGGTGGCTTGAGATTTAAGGAAAAAAAATGAATTTGGAAAAATATAGCGAACGCGTGCAGGTTTTTTTACAATCAGCACAAAGTGGTGCCCTTGCTTCTGATCATCAGCAGTTTTTGCCGGAGCATCTGTTGAAAGTGTTGTTAGACGATTCTCAAGGATTGGCAGCATCACTGATCCAAAAAGCGGGTGGTGATCTTACTCTTATTCGAAAGGCGCTTAACGAAGCACTTGATGCTTTGCCTAAAGTGCAAGGGGGGAATGGACAGCTCTATCTCTCTCAGCCGTTGGCAAAAGTCTTTAACATGGCGGAAGATTTGGCGAAAAAAGCCGGTGATCAATTTGTGACCGTTGAGCGTGTGTTGCAAGCGCTGATCATGGAAAAGACCGCAAAAACTGCTGATATTCTTACAAACGGAGGGTTGACAGCGCAGGCGCTTAATGAGGCTATTAATGATTTGCGGAAAGGAAAAACAGCAACAAGCCCCCATGCCGAAAGCCAATATGATGCTTTGCAAAAATATGCCCGTGATCTCACAAAAGATGCCCGTGAAGGAAAACTCGACCCTGTGATTGGGCGGGAAGAGGAAATCCGCCGCACTATTCAGGTGCTTTCACGGCGGACCAAAAATAATCCTGTGCTTATCGGTGAGCCTGGGGTGGGGAAAACAGCTATCGTGGAAGGGTTGGCATTGCGCATTGTTAATGGCGATGTGCCTGAAACTTTGCGGGATAAACAGCTTCATGCGTTGGATATGGGAGCGCTTATCGCTGGTGCAAAATATCGTGGGGAATTCGAAGAGCGCCTCAAAGCGGTGTTGGCAGAGGTGCAAGCTGAAAATGGGCAGATCATTTTGTTTATCGATGAATTGCATAATCTCGTTGGGGCTGGAAAATCTGACGGTCCTATGGATGCTTCTAACTTGTTAAAACCTGCTCTTGCACGCGGAGAACTCCATTGTGTGGGGGCTACTACGCTCGATGAATATCGAAAATATGTCGAAAAAGATGCTGCTCTTGCACGCCGCTTCCAGCCTGTCTTTGTGCCGGAACCCTCTTTAGAAGATACTATTTCTATCTTGCGCGGTATTAAGGAAAAATATGAACAACATCACAAAGTGCGCTTGGCTGATAGTGCTTTGATTGCGGCGGCGCGTTTGTCTAACCGCTATATTACGGATCGCTTCTTGCCGGATAAAGCTATTGACCTTATCGATGAAGCGGCGGCACGGTTGCGCATGCAGGTCGATTCAAAGCCGGAAGAACTCGATGCTGTTGATCGGCGTATTTTACAGTTGAAGATCGAACGGGAAGCTTTGAAAACAGATGTCGAGCCAACAGCAAAAGAACGTTTGGAAAATGTGCAGGAGGAACTCAAAACATTGGAACAACAGTCCGCTGAGATGACAAGTGCTTGGCAGGCTGAGAAACAAAAATTAGGGCATGCTGCTGATTTGAAAAAACAACTCGAAGAAGCTCGTAATGCTTTGGCTATTGCACAACGTGATGGACAATTCCAACGCGCTGGAGAGCTCGCTTATAGCGTTATTCCTGAACTCGAAAAACAATTGAGTATCGCGGAAAATGATGATCAACAAAATCACCTCGTTGAAGAGACGGTTACTGCTGAACATGTGGCGCGGATTGTTTCACGCTGGACCGGTATTCCTGTTGATCGAATGCTGGAGGCAGAACGGGAGGCGCTGTTGCGTATGGAAGATGAAATTAGCAAACGTGTGATTGGGCAGGGAGAGGCTGTTCAAGCTGTTTCTCGCGCTGTACGCCGTGCGCGCGCAGGGTTGCAAGATCCCAATCGCCCGCTTGGCTCTTTCATGTTTTTGGGTCCTACCGGTGTGGGAAAAACCGAATTAACCAAAGCACTTGCCGCTTTTCTTTTCCAAGACTCCAATGCCATGTTGCGCATCGATATGTCGGAATATATGGAAAAGCATGCTGGGGCGCGGCTGATTGGGGCGCCACCTGGATATGTTGGATATGAAGAGGGTGGGGTGCTGACCGAAGCTGTACGTAGAAGACCTTACCAGGTCATTCTATTCGACGAAATTGAAAAAGCACACCCTGATATTTTTAATCTCTTGTTGCAAGTGTTGGATGAGGGACGTTTGACCGATAGTCAAGGACGTACCGTCGATTTTCGCAATACCTTGCTGATTATGACTTCTAATCTTGGTGCTGAATTTTTAACTGCTTTGCCTGAAGGGCAAACCGTTGAGCAGGCAAAAAATGATGTTATGAATGTCGTTAAAGCGGCTTTCCGTCCTGAGTTTTTAAACCGTATTGATGAGATTATTCTCTTTCAAAGGCTGCAACGTCACGATATGGAAGCGATCGTCGATATTCAGATAGAACATTTGCAAAATTTGCTCAATGAACGCAAAATAACTTTGCAAATCGAGCCAGAAGTGAGAAAATTTCTTGCCGATAAGGGCTATGATCCGCTCTATGGTGCGCGTCCGCTTAAACGGATTATCCAAAAAGAAATTCAAGATCCACTGGCGGAAAATATCTTATTTGGAAAAATTCATGATGAGACAACGGTGAAAATTACAAAACAAGGAGATCGGTTGGAATTTTTGCCTGAAGATTAAGTGTGGAGAAATTCACGCTATAAAGAGCGGTGATAATCCTATTATGTGATAAAACACCGCTCTTTGAGGCGTGCTGATTTAGAAAAATTCACTATGAAACAGCGGTGTTTTATCGCAAAGCAAAGGGAATGGTCGGTGTTTTTGCATGTTAAATCAGCGTTCTCGAATATCGTAGGATTCTTTTACTTCTGTTTGTCGTGAAAACTATTTTCTTGCAATGTTATAAGTGAAGTCACAAGCGGGATTGCTTTATTGCTTTATTGCTTTATTGCTTTGTGCGTAAAAGCGTTAAAGAGAAATGCTGTTTATTCGCCGTAAAACATTGCTCTTTGAAGGGGTGTGCTGGTTTGAATTCGACTTAAGGGGAATATGAATGGAATGATGTTGATCGTTGCGCTTTTGCTTAATCAGAAATCAACCACAAGATTGCTTTTTGTTTTTTCGGCTGAAGTTCTCTAAAGTTTTTTAAAAGTGCCTGTTCTTTTTCGCTATAGGTTTCTTGATCGTGGTGTAAGAGAGTTTCTTTTGTTGAAAGATCTTCTTTTGTGGCAAGGTCTGCATAAAAGAAGTGTATGGGGACATCTAGTTTTTTGGCGATTTCTAGTAAACATTTGACACTTACACGGTTTGAGCCTTTTTCGTATTTTTGGATTTGTTGGAAACTGACACCTAAATGGCTTCCTAATTCTTTTTGGGAAAGTCCTATTGAAATGCGTCTGTGACGGATTCTTTTACCTATTAAAATGTCGATAAAATGTGGATTTTTAGTTGGCACTTCAAGCCCCCCTCCGGTTGCGAGCGCCCTCGCATTGGTATTCCGGGAGCCTGAAAGCACTGACCTCGAATCAGCATTTTGCTTTTAGTGCTCATCGCACCTGGACATAGCAAAATCTCCCGGAATCCCGGGACACCCACAAAAGTGGGTTCATTCTTATGTATCGAGGTTTCGGGCTTTCAGTTCCCTATTGATCGTCGCGTATACGACCAAACTCACCCTTTAAGTAATAAAGTAGTTTCAGAAAATTGGCAAGAGAAATGAAAATAATCTCAAAGACTATAAGATTGGGTACTTTTTAAAAAAGTGCGAAATATGGATTTTGGGTTGGCACTTCAAGCCCCCGCTGGGGGCGAGCGCCCTCGCATTGGTATTCCGGGAGTTAAAAACACTGACTTGACTCAGCTTTTTGCTTTTAGTGCCAAAGCACCTGGACATAGCAAAATCTCCCGGAATCCCGGGATACCCGCAAAGCGGGATAAATTTATGTGTCAAGTCTTCGGGTTTTTAATCCCTATTGATCGTTGCGTAGACGACCAAAATTACACTTTAAGTGATAAAGTAATTTCAGAAGATTGGCAAGAACAATCAAGAATTTTCTATTCTATTATGCCGTAAAACACTGCTCTTTTAGGGGGAGTGAAGAGCTAGAATATTTGAGGGCAGGGCTTGATTTGTTGAGCCTGATGAAGTGCTGTCGTTTGAGGGGGGGGTGTCTGAAGATTGTAAGGGTACTAGGCAAAAAGCTGGGTTCGTTTATAGACTATTGTTTATAGAGCGGTGCGGGGTGGTGAACCTTTCGTTGGCTTCGTTCTGTAATGATGTAAAAACGTATATCCGTAAAAGTGAAGTGGGGGATTTGTGGATTATATATTGTGCGTGTTTTTGGTCACTTTGGGCTTTTGGGGGCGTGGAATGTGGTGCGAGAATTGGGGGGAAGTGTTTTCGTGAATGGAGGGGGAAGCTGGGAGGAAGAGGGGTGTTCAGTTGTTAAGTGTGTGATGGGAGAGAAAAGGGGGGAATGGAGGATGAAGAGAGTGCGCATGGATAAGAGGAGAGTGTGGGTAAGGCGGGTGTTGCAAAGAGATGTGTGATGGATGGCGGCTTAAGAAGATAGGGCTTGATTTGTCGAGCCTGACGAAGTGCTGTCGTTTGAGGAGTGGGTGGGTGTAAGCTTTATTTTGTGGGGAAAGCTGCTTTTTGTCGTGGGATTGTAGACTAGTGCTGGTTGGGAATTTTCATTCTTTGAGACGTGGGTTGGAAGTCAGTGTACTAATATAGCAGATTTTGATCTCATAATTTTTACATTCTTTCTTTTTTTAAAGCAAATAAGCAAGAAAAATTAATATATTACTTGATATTGGTCTAAATGCTTATATCAAGAGGAGTATTTCTTTAAAAATTTTTACTTAACTTATTAAGCGATTTATTAGAATAAAAGACTCTTCTGAAGTTCATATCACCAATTGTATCGAAGGAAGTGTAACTTTAAGTGTAGAAAAGTTTAATATCGGATGGTTGATATGAATTTGTTTTTAAAAAAGAGTCCATTAGCTCTTTTTTGCTCTCTCTTTATTTCCAAAGTTGGTGATTATGCTTATGAAGTTGTTTTTATTTTACTGGTCTTAGAATTAACAGATAACACCTTTTTTACAGGTCTTGTGTATTTTTTTCGATTTATCCCTTTTCTCTTTTTTGGCCCTATAGGAGGTTGGTTAGCGGATAATTTTTCTTTGAAGAAAAATATGATCTTAAGTGAAGTTGTTAGATTATTAGCTTCATTGTTTGTTTTTATAACTTATATAACAGGTACGGCACATATCATTGTTCTTATTTTTGCAGCAATATGTACAACGATAGGAAGAAGTATTTTCCAACCAAGTTTTCAAGCTGCTATTCCCAGAATGTTTTCAATAAAAGATCTTACAAAAGCCAATAGCATTGCTCAAATTATCATGGAAACGGCAGCCGTCATTGGCCCTTTGGTTTGTTCCATACTGCTTTTTTTAGCAAATAAATCGGCAGTACTCATTTTTGATTTTTTTACCTATTTTATATCTATTATCATGTTATTTAATCTCATGAATTTAAATTCAAGCGAGAATAAATCATTCAATTTTATAAAAATTTATCGAGACACAGCTTCATATCTTAAATATATTTCTACAGAAAATAATAATTTATTTATTACGCTCGTTGGCTCGTCGTTTGCTATTCTCTTTACGGGTGCAATTTTAAGATTTTTAATTCCAGCTTTTGTTCTTTTTGTGGGGGGAGAGGAAAGCTTTGTGAGTTATATTTTTTCTCTCATGGCTGTTGGAACTATTGTTGGTGGTTTGTTATATAGTAAAATTATATTAAATATTACTTCGTTGAAGCTCATGATATTTTGGCTTCTTTATGGGGTTATTCTGTTTGTTATGCCCTTAGCTGCAGAAATTTATTTAAAATTCCTTCTCGTGTTAGCATTTGTTTTAGGATTTATTGGTGCCTTTGTGGATATTGGTTTAGTCTCAGCTATTCAATTATATTCTCGTCGTGAAGATTTTGGTAAGAGTTTTGGAACCTTTTCAACTTTAGCAAACTCTGCGGAAGCAATGTCTGGCTTTATTGCTGGACTTTTGGCTCTCGTGGGATTGTTAAGCTCTTTTTTAGCGATGTCCGCATTAATTATTTCCACCGGAATTATTGGCGTTGTAAAAATTAAGAAAAATAAAGAGTTAACACCCCTTAACACGACAGTCGATGACGACCATTGATATATTTGATATCTCCATGCCGTTTCTTTTTTCTAAAGACGGTTTGCTAATTATCTTATTCATGAGGTAAAAACACAGCTCTTTGAAGGGGGTGATCTGAAACGAATGAGTGGTCAGTGGTGGAAACTTGCTAGGCAAGCATTTGAATTCTTTACAGACCGTTGTTTATAGAGTGGTACGGGGTGGTGAACCTTTCCTTGGCTTTGTTCTGTAAATGTGGAGAAGCGTAAAAATGTGAATCTGTAAAAGTGAAGTGGAGGATTTATGGGTTCATATATTGTGCATGTTTTTTGTCATGATATGGAGGGGTGAGAAGGATTGGGGGGAAGTGTCTTCGTGAATGGAGGGGAAATGAAGGGTGCTGTGCGTTGGTTTATGTAATGCAACACACCATGAAAGTAAGTATACATATACTATATGCTTTACATGTGTTTTTTCGTACTTTTAACATATATATTTTGTGTCTTAAACATAAGCTTTGAGTACTATGAGAGATGGTGGTCGTTTTTTAAACAAGCGAGAAAGTGATTAACTAATGCTTGATAGTAAAGCAGTATGTTGTTAAGGCTATTCTTTGAAAGGATGCTCTTATTTCTGGTGTAGGAGCTTCTCAGAAGAGAATACAATTAATAGGGGAGTTAAGATGTCAAAATATTTATTTCCGTTACCGCTTGTATTGGTGGCTGGTTGTGCATCTATCAATAATTATTCATCAAGTTATGTCAGTCCAAATATTACGAAAGATGATAAAATTAATTGCTAACGATTTTGTTCGTAATCTTAAAAAACCTTTACCGCACGCTACAACAACACTTATTGTGAAAAAAAATAAAACAGAAGACAACTTTACTCCTGTATTTATTGATCTCTTGCGACGGAATGGATATAACGTGATCTATACAGATCAACCAAACAAACAGCAAAATGGTGTAATCTTGACTTATCAAATAATGCCAATAAAGACAGGTATTCTGTCTATGGTTTCTTATGATGAGGTTGGAGTAACGCGTTATTATTTCCGTACTTATAATAGATGAAACCCCTTTGCCGGTTTGTCTCAAAGAAGTAGATAATGAAGAAATGTGTTTCAGGGGAAGTGTTGGGATTAAATTAATCAATAAAAATTTGCAGATATGAAAATTGCATATTCAGACGACAATTATTCGTCGTCTCGTTTACAATTTCAGTGTTGTAACGAAGAAAGATGTCGTTTTATCTGTTTGCAATCCTTCATGTTCTGTCTCAATTATATAGCGCTTTTATCGTTTCTGTCTTATAGAAAATTACTTTCTGTTCTACGGCTCTATATGCCAATCTAATAGTCAGATCTAAACAATCAAATTCATATGAACTCTTTACAGAAATCTGTTGTTTGAGATTGTTGGAAAGGTGTTTTGTTTTTATCAAATTGTCGCGTGGTGGTTTGGGGGGTTCCTTTGGCTGCGTTCTGTGAAGATGTAAAAGCGTAAAAATGTGAATCTGTAAAATGAAGCGGAGGATTTATGGATTTATATATTGTGCGTGTTTTTTGTCATGGTATAATGATAAATCCATTGAGCACCCCTATCTTTACACTTATGAAGAAGCAAGCTGGGTATTATCATTATATTTGCTAGCCCCTAATGTTGTGACAGCTCTTGGAAAGGTTCATAAGAGCCATTTTACTCCTTTCTTAATAGTTTTACACGGGCTCTCCTCGCTTTTAACGTGGAAGCGAATGATTTTGATTGATTCAACATGGGAGGGATTTGAAATGAGAGAATCTTACGATATTCGGAACTCTCAATCAATATAAATAATGCTAAATTATCATTATAAATCAATATATTGTTATTGTATGGAGTGGTGAGAAGGATTGGGGGAAAGTGTCTTCGTGAATGGAGGAGAAAGTTGGGATGAAGAGTGCTGTTGAAGTGCGTTTTCTGGAGAAGAGTGTGTGGGGAATGGCTGTGAACAGATTGCAGAGCTGATGTGTAAAGAGATGTGAAGAGAGAAAAATCGTGGTGGGCGTTTATATTCTATGCGGAGCTTAACAATTATAGTTGCATCTATATTTGTATGGGGGATATCCGTGAAATGGGTGTGAGAAGCATTGAGAGGTGTTTTTTTAGTAAGCGGGTGGAATGAGCAATACAATGAAATCCTATTTAGAGGGGAAATCCTATTTAGAGGGGAAATCCTATTAGAGGGGAAATCCTATTTAGAGGGAAATCCTATTTAGAGGGGAAGCCTATTTTAGCTCTTGTTGTTTTAGACATTGTGTTTTGTATGAGGGGCATTTTGCAGGAAAAGTGTTTTGAGGGATGTGGCTCCCTTAAAGAAAAACACAAAAATATCAAAAGAAAAATATAAAAACTTGACAAGGTAAATGTAAAAAGGTATCATAATGATACAATCGGAATTGTGCGTTTAAATCAGAAGAGATCTTTTGATAAGATTCTGTGAGAGGGGTGGGGATGTTTTTCCAAGGTTTTGGTGTTTTTATCCTATTTTGAAGTTTGTTATCCTATGATGTCGTAAACCGGTGCCTAAACCGTTTTTTGAGATGTGGTGATATCAGGCGGGCAAGGCTTTAGGCAGAGGGGAACATTGGCAACGGATGTCGATTGATGCGCTTTTGCCTAATCAGAAATTAACCACTGTCTAATTAGAAATCAACCACAAGATTGCTTTTTGTTTTTTCGGCTGGAGCTCTCTAAAGTTTTTCAAAAGGGCGTGTTCTTTTTCGCTGTATGTGTCTTGATCGTGGTGTAAGAGAGTTTCTTTTGTGGGAATATCTGCTGTTAAAAGGTCCGCATAAAAAAAGTTCATAGGAACCTCTCGTTTTTTAGCAATTTCGAGCAAACACCCCGCGCTTACACGATTTAAACCTTTTTCATATTTTTGGATTTGTTGAAAACTGACACCTAAATAGCTTCCTAACTCTTTTTGAGAAAGACCCATTGAAATGCGTCTATGACGGATTTTTTTACTTATTGAAATGTCATTAAAATGTGGATTTTTGTTTGCAATTCAAGCTCCCCTCCGGTTGCGAGCGCCCTCGCATGAGTATTCCGGGAGGTTGAAAGAACTGAACTCAAATCAGCTTTTTGCTTTTAGTGCTCATGGCACTTGGACATAGCAAAAACTCCCGGAACTCCGGGATACCCACAAAGTGGGGTAAATTAACGTTTGAGTTTTCGGGCTTCAACTCCCTATTGATCGCTGCGTAGACGATCAAGGCACCTTTTGAGTGATAAAGTAATTTCAAGGGATTGGCAAGAAAAATCAAAATAATTTCAAAGACTATAAGATTGGGTACTTTTTCAAAAAGTGCGAAATATGGATTTTGGGTTGGCACTTCAAGCTCCCCGCTGGGGGCGAGCGCCCTCGCATGAGTATTCCGGGAGTTAAAAGTACTGAGTTCAGTCAGCCTTTTGCCTTTAGTGCTGAGAAGCACCTGGACATAGCAAAAGCTCCCGGAATCCGGGAGATACCCACAAAGTGGTATCGATTTTTATGTACTGAACTTAGGGCTTTTAACCCCTCTTGGTTGTTGCGTGGACGATCAAAAACACAGAACTATCAATAAAGTAGTTTCAGAAGATTGGCAAGAAAATTAAAATATTTTTTAGTCTGTTATACTGTAAAATAGGGATGTTTGGGGGCGGTAATCTGATGTTAGTAGGGGAATTTATTGGGCAAGAGGTTGGATGATAGTTTAAAACCGGTGCGGGGTGGAAGCTTTATTCAGCAGAGGAAAATTTGCTTTTTGAAGCCGAATTGTAGATCAGAGCTTATCTGGCGTGTTTGATGAAACACCATTCTTTGAAGTGTGGGATAGCCATATGAAATAATCAGCAGGGAAATCTGATAGACGAGAAATCAGCTTGTTGACAGACCCGTGTTTACAGAGGGGCGTGGGGATGGCGGTTTTTGAGTTTCATTTGGCTGCGTTCTGTAATGATGTAAAAGCGTAAAAATGTGAATCTGTAAAATTATGCGGAGGATTTGGGCTTTATGTGGGCTCTTATCTTTTTGGGTGTGTCCCATTTTTTAATTGTTGAATGCTTGGCAAATTTTGTTGCTGATTTTTATGTCATTTTTTGTGTTTGAGGTTTTGGTTTCTCTTTAGTTGGAAGGAACATGATGATGGTAGATGAACATTGTCTTCCCTTACGTCGAAGAGGGCGGAAAAAAGGGGCTTTAAATAAAACAACAAAGCGATTTAATGAAGCTCTTTTGATAGCGGCGGAGCAGGCTGGATATCACTATGGTGAAGATGGGCTGGTGTCTTATCTTCAGTATCATGCTCTCAATAATCCCGTACCGTTTTTTTCGCTGCTGGCAAAAGTGTTGCCTCTTCAGGGGGCTGGAGAAGGGCAGGTTAAAACAGTTTCGCGTATTGAGATTGTACCAGTGAATGCAAAAAATAGCGAACCGGAGAAGTGTGATACCTCGATAACTGAGGCTTGTGATATTGAAAAATGTTAGGCTGAGGTGGGTGATGTGGGGTGATGTCTTGGAAGGGGGCTGCTTTGGTGATTGCCTATCTTGAGGGAATTGAAGCGGAGGCTATCGTGCTTGTGGGCGCTCGTGATACTGGGAAGGGGCTTTGGTGAATGATGCCGTAAGGGCCCGTGTGCTGGAGGGGATTTGGTGCAGGGTATTTGTGTGGTGGATATGGAACAGTGTTTTGATAGGTGAGGGCATGAAACTTGAGAGAAGTGTTATGCTTGCGGGATACATGTGTTTTGGTGGGGGTATCTTGGGGGATAGACAAGTGTGAGGATTGGTGATGCTTGAGAGGGCATGATATTGGAGGATATTGGGCTTTGGATATGCCCGAGAGCTATGTGCTGAGGCTATGATTTGGGTGGGGGATACCGTGCTTGTGGTTGGGGGGATGACAGGCGCGGTGTTTGAGGGGCGGTGATGGGGGAAAATAGGGACCCCTTGGAGATAATGATTTTTGGGGGGATAGGGACTTTGGGGCGCATAGGTGTGGTCAAGGGGATCTCATGCAAAAAAGTGAAATTTATTGAATATTAGGATGAAGGAAGGTAAAGCGCTGCTTTTGAGAAGGGCGTTTTTCGTTCAATTGCTCTTTTCCTTCAATTGCTCTGGGATAATTAAACTTGGGATAAGCAAAAGAGTGAAGCGCAATTATTGCTAAAATATGAAAATTTATAATGACAACTGTTCAGAAAATTTCTCAAAAAATTGAGCAGAATACGGCTCAAGTGGCTCTTATTCCAAAGCTTATTCCTGTCTTTACTGGAAATGCCGATGTGCGAGCCGCTTGGGGAGGACGCGGTTCTGGAAAAACACGTTCTTTTGCTTTGATGTCAGCTGTGGTGGGATATCGCCATGGAATGGCTGGAGAACGCGGTATTATTCTTTGTGCACGGCAATTTCAAAATTCTCTTAATGAAAGTTCTTTGGAAGAAATTAAACGCGCTATCGAAGCTTATCCTTTTTTACAAGACTATTATGAAATCGGCGATAAATATATTAAGTCAAAAGATGGACGGATTGTCTATGTGTTTGCTGGGCTTGATCGCAATATCGCAAGTATTAAATCAATGGGGCGCGTTTTCCTTTGTTGGGTCGATGAAGCCGAGCCCGTGACTGAGACTGCTTGGCAAACACTTATTCCAACTTTGCGCGAAGAAGGAAAAGATTGGAATGCAGAATTATGGGTCACATGGAACCCGTGCCATGAAAATGCAGCCGTGGAAAAACGTTTCCGAAATGTCGATAATCCTCATATCAAAGGGGTGGAAATCAATTGGCGTGATAATCCGCAATTTCCTGAAAAACTCAATCGTGATCGAATGGACGATTTGCAGCAAAGACCAGAGCAGTATAACCATATTTGGGAAGGCGAATATCTCCAAGCTGTCCAAGGGGCTTATTATCAGAAATGTCTTCTCGAAGCCGAAATGGAAGGGCGGATTACCACTGTTCCACGTGATCCTTTGATGCAGGTGAGAATCTTTTGGGATATCGGGGGAACAGGCGCAAAGGCTGATGCTACCGCATTGTGGGTCGCGCAGTTTGTTGGACGGGAAATCCGAGTGCTCGATTATTATGAAGCCCAAGGTCAACCTCTCTCAGAACATGTGGGCTGGGTCTTTCAAAGGGGATATGAAAAGGCTCTTATGGTTTTGCCTCATGATGGCGCAACAAAAGATCGTGTCTATAATGTGAGTTTTGAAAGTGCCCTTCAACAAGCCGGTTTTCAAACCAAAATAATTCCTAACCAAGGAACAGGCGCTGTGAAAATGCGTATCGAATCCGTAAGGCGGTTGTTTCCTGCACTATGGTTTAATCGTGAAACGACATGTGCGGGCAGAAAAGCGCTTGCTTGGTATCATGAAAAGCGCGACGAACAGCGCAATATCGGACTAGGCGCTGAACATGATTGGGCAAGCCATGGGGCCGATGCCTTTGGACTGATGTGTGTGGCTTATGAACAGCCAAATGCTAGAGCGCGAAAAAAACCTTATCGCTCGTTTCACCATTCTCAAACTTCATGGATGGCTTTTTAATGAATAGTTCTACAGATTCTTCTTTTAATCAAATCGAAACGCTTGAAAATCAAGCTCTCTTTAAAAAACTCGTGGGTTGGTATCAGGATGATATTGATCATGTCGAAAAATGGCGAAAAAATGCCCAAGAAGATTACGATTTTTATAATGGACGGCAATGGAATGAGCAAGACTTGGCTGTCTTGCACGAACAAAACAGACCGGTTATGACTTTTAACCGTATTGCGCCTTTAATTAATGCCGTGATTGGGGCTGAGCGCAATAATAAAAGGCAAGTTCAATTTATTCCACGACAAGAAGGAGCAGCCTTTGCAAACCAGATTTTGACAGGGGCGGCTGAGTGGTTTCGTGATGAAGCTGACGGGGAATACGAAGATTCCGATGCTTTTCAAGATGCAATTATTTGCGGAATGGGCTGGACAGATACACGCCTTGATTATGAACAAGATCCACAAGGAAAACCAATCATTGCGCGTTTAGACCCGATGAAAATGGTGTGGGATGCAAGTGCTGTCAAGTCTAATCTTATTGATGCACAACGCTTATGGTATATTGATGAAAAACCCCTTGCTGTGGCGCAGGAAATGTTTCCCCATGTTCATTGGAGTGACCTTAATGCTGATTGGGTTAAACATCAGAGTTTTTTACATTCAACCAGCGATGGGATGACACAAAGTTATCAGTCCGAGAGGGGGTATCAAGGAGAAGAGGGGAGCGGCTATCAACGTCCTAAAATGGTGACATTGGTAGAATGTCGCTGGTTTGAACGCGAGGTGGTTTATAAAGTTCTCGAGCCTCTAAGTGGAAAGTTTGTCGATTATTCAGAGCAGGATTTCCAAAATTTAAGCAAAACCTTTCCTCATGTTCAAGCAACAAGGTTGAACAGAAAAATTGTCAAACGGGCATTTTTAGGTAGAAAGCTGCTTGAAGCGCCTGATAAGCCCTTGGTTCCACCCAATCAATTGGGATGGGAGTGTATTACCGGTACTTTTGATAAGTTAAGCCGGCAATTTTATGGAATTGTGCGCCCTACAAAAGATCCGCAACGGTGGGCAAACAAATATTTTAGTCAAGTGATGCATTTGCTCAATAGCCAATCAAAAGGCGGAATTATGGCAGAGCGCGATGCTTTTGATGATGATCGACAAGCCCTCGAGAGTTGGGCTAGAGCCGATAGTATTACTTGGTTGAAAAGTGGGGCGGTGTCTGGGGGAAGAATCCAGCCTAAACCCATGGCACAATTTCCGCAAGGGTTTTTCCAATTGTTTAATGAAGCAAAGAGCGCTCTCGAACAGGTGACGGGGTTGTCTTCTGAATTTATTGGGACGCGAGCTGTCAATCAGCCTGGCATTCTTGAACAACAACGGCGACAATCGTCACTTAATCTTTTGGCTTCCTTTTTTGATGGGTTGCGTCGATATCGGCAACGACAGGGAAAAATTATTCTCTATCTTATTCAAAATTATCTGTCCGATGGGCGGTTGGTGCGTATTGCTGGTGATGAAAATGCCCAGTATGTGCCGCTGACACGCGAAATGGTGACAAGTTTGGAATATGATATTGTCGTGGATGATGCACCAACAAGTCTTAATGAAAAAGAGCGTACTTTTGCACTGATCATGCAATTGCTGCCTTTGATGCAAAATTTTACAACGCCTGAGATTATGCTCGATCTCTTACGCTATTCGCCTTTACCAGCTTCACTTATTCATAAAATTGCGATAAAGGCGCAAAACTCTTTTCAAGAAGAGCAAAATGCCTCAGCGCAGATGGGGGATAATGTGGGGACAGAGCAGATAATGCAGATGTTGCAGACACTAAAGGCTCAACAATAGGACACTTTGTCATGCGTGACTTCTGATAAACGCCATATATCATAAATTGCTTATCGATTTTTGTAGTGCATGGGCTCCCTTTTCTTAAAAGAACTGTTTTATAGGGCAGTGTTGTTGGGGGAACGCAAGGTAGAGAGGGAGGCTTGCCGTCATGTGGGGTGAACATGGTGGGGAATGCTGGTGCTAAATGATGAGAGAGCATTGAGGGGATAAGTGCTTATGGGGCTGTTTTATCTGAAAAATTTTATTTTATTGTTAAAAAAAAGAGAAGGCTAATGTCATGGATCAAGAACACTTAACGCCGGCAGAACAAAACCAATTGAAACAAGATTTTCTGGTCTCAACACAAGAGGGAGAAAATGGTGAAATTGGAAGAGAAGAAAAAACTCTTGAAGATAATTTTCAAGGGCAAATGCTTCAACAACAGGACTCTTCGCAAAAGGCTGGAAAAGAGGTTCAAGGGGGCGAGGATGCTGCGCCAGATCCGCAAAAAGACTTTATGGGCTATATGCAATGGTTGGGAAAAACACTCCAAAAACAAGGGCTTGTACATGAAAAACAACAACCTTCTCTTGCTCGCGAAGCAGAACAGTTGCATGCGTTTTTTCAGCAGTCTGTTGCCAGTGTTAAACAAAAGCATCATGATTTTGATCAAGCAGCTGATTTTATTTATGAAACACGGGCTAAACAATTGGCAGCTTGTGCTTCGCTCTATCCTGAGATGGCCGATCCCAAAAATATTGATGCGTTGATTGGTGATGAGTTGAAGCAGATCTTGCGCGATTGTGCGCAAAAAAATCAAAATCCGGCTGAAGTGATTTACTCTATTGCACAAAAAATTGGCTACACAAATGTTCCCAATAACATGGGTGAAAATTTACAGGAAAGACACAATTCTGCACGTACTCTTGCTGCTTATAACGGCTTGACGCCAAATGGGCCGATTTCTTTGGATATGCTTGATAAAATGTCAGAAGCAGAGTTTAGCGCTTGGGTTTCTGATCCTAAAAATAAAGCCGCTTTTAATCGTTTAATGGGGGGAAGAGAATTTTAAAAACAAGAATGTGAGGGGGGTGCGGGAACGTTAAGAGGCTTTTAGCGCAGAAGAATGCGGGGGAGTGTTTTTTTCGGGAACGTTAAGAGGCTTTTGGCGCAGAAGAATGCGGGGGAGTGTTTTTT
>NZ_JBHIOH010000011.1:0-2308 GCF_042195375.1 Bartonella sp. CL100XZDX
AAAAGGCAGCATATTGTAGCTGCCTTTTTTGTTAATGCATAGAAAAGAAATACGCTGTTTTGACAGTTTTATTTTAAAACTGATAGCGTATGCCGCCTGAAAAGTTTGCACCACTTATACCAGTTTTCTGAAGCTTTTGTTGATAGCTGACATCACCATGAAGGGAGAAATTGTGAGACAGTTGCGCATTAATGCCAACGCCGCCTTCAATTGCTGGTCCCATAGGATCAAGGTCAAAATCTCTGCCAATCTGGATGGTACCATTATCACCAAAGGTTTTGATCAAGTTTACTTTTCCATAGAAAGACATCGGACGGTTGTTTTCAGTGGAAATGGTTTTTGTCAAACGTCCACCAACACGGATCAACCATTGAGAAGGATTGTTCATATCAACGGTAAAATTATCAGCATCTTTAATGGTATTAAACATCAAATGTTGATAGGCAATTTGTGCTTGCGGCTCAAATGTTAAACTTTCCATTCCGGCTGCAAACTCTTTGCCAACAGTGGTGGAGATACTCAACATTTTGGCATTTTGCAATTTTGCGGTTTTGCCAATGATAGCATTGCCGATATCTCCTTTTAGAATTCCATAGGATAACAGTGTATCCATATAGAAACCATTGTCATGCTGCACGCTGCCATAAGCTGTTAGTGACCATTTATCCAATGTGCTCTTACTTACATCATCCATATCCTTTGGAGTGAAAGACAGCCGCCCATAGGTGCCTACAAGACCGAAATGTGTTGTGGTATTTTGTCCTTCTAATGCCGCGAATGTAACACCGGCTTGTAGAGCAGCATAGCGGATATCAGCACCATAACCATATTTGAGAGGTCCGCGTTCAGAAGATAAGGTTCCTGTGTTTCCGTAAGTATAGAGGAAGAAACCGGTTTGTTTTTCTTCTTCTTTTCCTAAGACAGATGTTCTGATATTGGCTAAGAGTGCGTTTTGTTTAGCCATATCTGTTAATCCACTATAGAAGAGAGCATTTGGCATGACCAAATAGCTTGCTGTTTGTGGTACAGGTGCAAAGGTAGGGATATTTGTTTCAGGATCAGGATTTGAACCAGAATTGGAGCCAAGCAGTTCGGGTTGCAAACGGAAATCCCAGAAATTTTCATTCTTTTCATCAAAGAGGTTTTGTGCAATATCGGCGTTGCCTTGGCTTGAGTCTGGTCCATAGGCACGTAGTGTATACATATCTGGTAAGCCACCTCTTGTGGTATAGCCATTTACCAGTTTGAAAGAGTTTTCCTCTGCTTTTCCAGAAACTTGAATAAGTGAAAGACCCCGGACATTGGCAGCAGCAGAGGTATTTGCTTCGATATTGTTCTCTTCTAAGCGCCCCGTGACATAAACTGATGTGTTGCCAGAGACATCCCCATGGATCAAAAGCCTATCGGTTTTTTGGTCATTTATTGCAGCACCATCACTCCAAGCCGTGTTGAAGTAAATCTTTGCATCACCCGTTGCATTGTAGACTTCTTGCGTGTCTGGTTTACCAGAACCTATATGCAATGTTTGGTAATGATCTTCTGTTGGTCCATTAAAGATAATGGAGCTGTTATCGAGATTAAGCGTGGAAATATCAGAACGAGATCTTTGAGCGATATCAAGGAGATTGCCATCATCATCTTTTTCATTTTTGCTGATTTTTAACGTCCATTTTGTATTGTTTTTCAGATCAAAGTGCACATTTCTGTCTTTAGCAATATTTGCTCTGCCCTCTAGAATAGACTGATCAGCGCTTAATGTGAAGGTGCCGTTGGAGATCGCTTTAACCTCTTTATCATCCCACAAATCTTTATCTTTCCATGACGCTTTGTCCCAAGCAATACCATCTCCTAATAATACGTCAGCATGGACTTCTGATTTTTTAAGATTGACTGTGCCGATTGATGGAGCTTTAGTATCTTCGATGCTTTTTTCAACAACAGCTCCAATGAAAATTCCTGTGCCATTTTCAGCATGAAGCTCTGCATTGGTCAGATTGATCTCATTACTATGATATTTTTGTGGATCATGCGAGCCATTTGGATTATCATCGGAGAAAGTTGCGAATTGTAAACCGGCAACTTCTGCTGTGGCAGAAACATCTGTCAGATCAATATGTCCGCCATTTATTACAACCAGCGCAGCCATTTTTGCTTCTATTTTATTTTTCTTCCCATTCTGAGGAGTGTCGGATTGGGTATCTAGACCTTTAGAATTAGTATCAATAGCGCCATTAACCATCTTAATTGTGCCATCTTCACCAGTAGCGAGACCAATACCAACATTTTGAATAGTTGTTTTGCCATTTAA
>NZ_JBHIOH010000012.1:0-18836 GCF_042195375.1 Bartonella sp. CL100XZDX
AACGCTCCCGAACCTTTAAAAAGATTACAAAGAATCAATACGTTATACATAGGAGAAAATTGGATGGCGGAGAGGAAGAGATTCGAACTCTCGAGAGCCTTTTGAGCCCTACTCCCTTAGCAGGGGAGCGCCTTCGACCACTCGGCCACCTCTCCAACAGAGAGGCATAAATGGTATCAACAGAAAGTTCAAGACATTTTCGATTTTTTTCCCAAATATCTGAAAATTTTTCTCCTATTGATCCCATAGGGAGCAAAAGTTAATAAAACAAGAATTGTGTCTTTTTTACCACAGCATCTCGAATAGTATATATATATATTACAAAAAGGTAATTTCATATTTGAAACTCTAAAAAGATTAGTTATAGCTAAGATAACAAGTGCTGCGTATTTTACTTATGTCTTTGTCCTTAATGCGTTAGGCAAATGGTACTCTTTAGAAGAAATTTAACCGGACCGCGGAGATCCCATATGAATATTAAATCCCTCTTTTTAAGCTCTACAGCAGCTTTTTTAGCAATTTCTGGAGCACATGCCGCTTCAACAGTTATCGCCGAACCCGAACCTGTAGAATATATTCGCGTTTGTGATGCCTACGGAAAAGGATATTTCTATATCCCTGGAACAGAAACCTGCATGCGTTTATCAGGAAATGTTCGTACTGATTTTATAGGCGGTAATAATATCGATGCAACAACCGAAACTGAACTAAGAAACAAAAGAAAAACCTACGGCGCCGCATCACGGCTCACCCTTGTTTTTCAAGCAGCTTCTGAAACAGAAATGGGAACACTTCGTTCATATGCAAGAATTTATTCAAACTGGGGTGATGGTAGAGACAACGCTGCTGCAAAGCTTGCCGCCGCTTACATTGAACTGGGTGGTTTTCGCGTAGGTCTTGATGACACAATTTTCAACAGCTGGACTGGTGATTATGGAGATGTTCTCAATGATGACAGCATAGCGCCTGCCGGCACAACACGCACCAATTTTATTTCCTACACCTTTAATGGTGATTCCGGCTTTTCTGCTATTATCGGCGCTGAATTAGGCAATAATGCAGATTCTCTTCCAGGAATAACAGGATACTACATTGATAAAGATGATAAGCTTGTTTCTATCACTGAGGGTACTCTTCCAAGTAAAGCAATTAAAAATTACACCCCGAATGTGATTTTGGGTATAAAGTTCATGCAAAAATGGGGTGGTTTTTCAGCAGTTGCAGCATATGATGCTTACTACAAAAAGTGGGCTGGAAAAGTACGTGCAGATTTCAATGTCAACGATCGTTTCAATCTATGGGTAATGGCTGGCTATAAAAATGGCCTTGATTACTACACAGTAAATGGAAATGATGAATTATCACGACAAAGCACAACGATTTATGCAAACTGGGGTGGTAAATGGGCAGCTTGGGCGGGTGCCACTTACAAGCTTACTCCAAAAGCAAATTTGAATGCTCAAGTTTCTTATAGTGCTGTAAAAACCTTTGCAACTTCTGTAAATATTACATACACGCTGGTTCCAGGATTTGTGATTACACCTGAATTAACCTATGTTTCTTGGAATGATGATCGCGTTGTGACGGATAAAAATAATGATGAAAAACATTTATTCAATAAGAAAAGTGCTTTTCAAGGTATGATCCGTTTACAGCGTTCATTCTAATCCTATTTAAGCTACAGCTTTTAAAAACTGGCAACATGGTTTGCCAGTTTTTATTTTTGGAATCAAATATCATGAATATCTTTTCCTGATACGTATTGTCTTGTCTCTCGGAAAAAAACGACTTAGTTTCACAAAACTACTCTCAGAAGATTAACCCTGATATGCTTGATAAGAGCACTGCATACGGGCGTTTACACATCACTTCAAACACAATCTCTTCCTTGCCCTTTAAAGCATGAGCAGACCCTTTTGCTTTATGACCAAATTGGTCTTTCTTAGCAATTTACTTCTAACCTTTGTTAATTTAGGTCATGAACTTCTCTGGTCAATTCTGTACTGAACAGATAAAATATTGAAAAAAACAAGACATCATTGTGTTTTTGATATGCCTGAATGTGTCTTCTATCAACACTCTAAAACACAATGTTTTATAACACGGCTTCATTAAAAAACTTAATCATCAAGAAACATGCTGTCAAAACGATGCAAATATTCCCTAAAGCAATAAAAGAGAAAAGCGATATATCTTCAAAAAATGAATTGACCTCTTCCCCTTCTAAAGAATAAAGCCCCTATCAGTAGCAATCTGTAAATACCCCTATTTTTCCTGAACCTACATCACATTGATTTATAATCATAATTTATTATTTTTCATGTTTCAATCAACCAAAACCTTTCACTTGTACAACAAGCGGAGAGAGCCGTGTGAATAAAAACGAGTAAAGAAAACCCTTTTATGAATCGTTTTAAACTCCAAGGGCTATAGTAACATTGAGATCTGACAAAATGTACGATAGTGCTAGGCACTTTTATTAAGCATAAAAATGAGGATACACTTCATAGAGGATTTTAGATTATATTCTCTATAAACGTCGCTGTAAAATATGTGTTGTAATACGCATTAAAAGACATTGATTTAAAACAAGCATGGAAATATACAACACAAGTCCATTTTATTTGAAGCGTTTTATCCTGCGTAAGGAGCATGCCATCATATACGCAACATCTTGACTTTACGCGTTTTTAAAGGAAGAAAAGAAACCGTAAAATTTAATCTCTGCAAATCATAGAGCTTTCAGAGTTATGTTTTCATAAAACGCCTTATACCGTACATGGGATTTTTTACACGATTAATGCCTTTTTTACATAAAACGCATTGGCAAAAAGCAGCCTCTCTTGATAACAAAAAGGCTTACACGTAATCATAAGCCATATTTTCAATTAAAACGCATTGAATTCACGGAAAATACTTATCAACCAATGCATAAAGAATTGCTGCTGTTTCAACATCTAGAATCCCATCATAATTTTCTTGACGAAAATGAAGTTGAAATGCTCGGATCAAATCTTTGTATCCTGTTTGGGGACACGCAGCAGAAATGTCATATCCATAACATTTTAGCTTCGCCAAAACATCTTCTTTGGGTGGAAAATTCTTAGAGAATTGCTCTTGATAATGACTTTTTAGTTCATCATCATACCATGCTCCTATACCTGCCTTATAAAGTTCTTTCCATGGAAAAGCTGCTCCTGGATCACTTTTTCTTCCAATGGCAATATCACTATGTCCCACCACATCAGTTGGCATAATATCGGGATACCGTTGAAGAATATTTAAGGCAAGTTCCTTAACAGCATCAATTTGTATTGGATTATAAGGAGGAAATATCCCCCCCTCATCATGATAAGCCATAAAACCAACTGTCTCTTCTGGAGACTCAGAATGACCCGTCGCTAAATTAACGATTTCAATCCCGATAGATGCATCATTGAGATGACTATGCCCAGCCCATGAACTCACACCCGCATGCCATGCACGCTCATTTTCATCAACCAGATTAAAAATACGCATGTCCTTAAAGCCTGCCTCACGATATGTCTGCTCTGAAGGATCAGGAACAAGATAGTGTGCACTAACCTTTTCTCCTGTAAGCGCCATAATCGAGGCTTTAAAATCAAGAGCCGTATAATGCATGACGAGAAAACGAACGCGACGATTAAAACTCTTGACAGAACGATAACTGTTGTAATCAATCTGATACATAAAAGCCCTTTCTTTGTTGCTTAAAAAGACCACTGCGCACCACAACAGATAGGACACGAACTGTTAAAAATTTCGCAATGAACTTCCTAATCTAGATACTAAGAATTACGCCTAAAATTTGTTCATCAAAAACATTGACACTCTTATCAACAATTAAGACACTTTTTATTTCTCCCCCACACACGCGTAAAATGTTTTTAACCACATTCACAAATACACCGCATTAAATCTTTTCCCCAAACAAATTCCTACAAATTACCAATCAAAAAGAAAACAAAAGCATAAAATAATCACTCCTTGAATTTTCACGTCTTACAGAAAAATAATTCTTCCTGTTATCACATTGAAAAATATCGTCCCTCAGAAGCGAATACCCAACGATCATGGAATCACACAAAAACTTAAAGGAAAAATTTTATGAGCTCTTTACAGCAATTTATTATCAGATCACGGAACGGAACATGTTCACAATAAACTGGACATATATTTCAATAAAATTTGCAAAGCTTTCCTGTAAATGACACAATTTCTTGTCTTTTCACACCATCGCTTTTTGATTTACAAAGAATCTCAATTATCTACAACGCTTGAGGCACATGACGTCTCTGGATTCCTTGTCATCAGCTCTATGAAATATAACATATTGATTTATAATCATAATTAATCATTATAAATATTGAATGTAGCGAACCTAATATCGTAAAGTTTTTCTTAATTTTGAATCAATCAAAGTCATTTAATGACACATCAAAAGAAAAAATACCCTATAGACAAAAACCACTTAAGAAAAGGATCAAAATACTTCTTATAATAGAACGTTCAATAATTTGAGCAATATTGTTACGTCCCCATAGAGGTTCATTTGCTTTTCTCAGTTTGCAAAACTCTTTTTAAAACCAACCAAGCTGCATATTCTTGTAAGACGACACCTAAAAGTGGTCGCGTATAGGGAAAAGTAATATGATCCTCACCATAACCTTTCATCCGTATAGCCATGGTAGCATGTCCAAGGCTTTCTGCTTGATTTTCTAATGTCTCCAAGGAAGGCTCTAGGCTCACTTCAACCTCAAGCAGTGGAATATCTTGTTTACCTTTTTCTATGGGCTGAAAATATTTTAAAAGGCATGGGTCATTGGCAGACCAATGAACCTCAACGTGCATTGCTAATTGTTTACAAGCAGTAGTAACTTCTGCACCAACCAAATAGGGGTGAAAATGATTTTCAAATTCTTCCACGAAATGTTGTTCCAAGGGTGCTTCTGATTGACCAACAAGCTGTACAAGAACATAGGGGCTTTTCCATAAAAAATGCCGTTCAAATGGCTCATTTTCAAGATGATCATCAACCCACTGCGCAATTGTACTTTCATCAATTCCAATCAAAGTCCATGCATACCCCGCACGCGATACAGAAGAATATTTCTTCTCATTGTGTTCTAAATAATTCTCTAAAAGCGCAAGAGCCTGTGATGGTGGACCAGGCAAAACAACAAGCGTACTTCCATCACAAGAGAGATAAAAGCCTGGTGCTGTGCCTGTAGGATTATCAAGCACGGTTGCTGTCTCAGGAAACAATGCTTGACGCGCATTACTCTTATCCGCCGTAATCCCTAATCGTTGTAATTGACCTTTTATTGTTTGCCAAACATCTTCATGATGTAGTAAAGGCTGCTTTACAGCTTGAGCAACTCCATCGCGTGTTATGTCATCTGATGTTGGTCCCAATCCCCCACTGATAATGATAAGATCTTCTTGTCCAAGACAAGAAACAACAGTCTCACTGATTTGCTGTAATTGATCAGCACAAACAAAATGACGTGTGACTTGAATATTTCTCTTGTTCAAGCTTTGGCTTAAATCTTGTAAATTCGTATTCAAATATTGTCCTGAAAGGAGTTCATCACCAACAGTGATAATCACCGCACGACAAACAAAGACAGGCTTCACAAGAGAATTGCGAACAGCTTCAGCCATTTGACAGGTAGAGGCGACACCTCCAAGATCATAGGTAACGGTTTTTCCAGCACGAATAACCTGATCAACACTCTCAGATAATTGTTTTGCTGCATCTTTAAAGCCTAAATGCTCTAAGAGTAAAGCCGTGGTATAAAGCATCGCAGAAGGATTTGCTTTATTTTGTCCAGCAATACGTGGTGCGCTTCCATGAACAGGTTCAAAACAAGCAATCTCGCTCCCCACATTCGCATGAGATGCAAGCCCCAATCCCCCCATTATCCCAGAGCCAAGATCAGAGAGAATATTGCCAAACATATTTTCAGCAACAATCACACCAAACCGCTCTGGCTTGGTTGCAATCCACAAAGCAACCGCATCAACATTATGAATATCTGCTTCAATTTCCGGATAGTTTTGAGCAATTTTCTCAAAAATTTCCTGAGCAAATTGTCCACTTTCTCGCAGAACATTGGGCTTATCAGCAATAAGTAACGCGCCTAAAGCTATATTTCCTTGCATAAGAAAAAGCGTATTCAAATAACCGCTCTAAACCAAAGCGTGTCTGCAAACGGACTGTCCACGCAGCTTCCTCAAGCCCATATTTTGTCAAATTTGGATGTTTTAGCCAAACGGCTGTTT
The DNA here is from genome assembly GCF_042195375.1 of Bartonella sp. CL100XZDX. Lineage (NCBI taxonomy): Bacteria > Pseudomonadati > Pseudomonadota > Alphaproteobacteria > Hyphomicrobiales > Bartonellaceae > Bartonella > Bartonella sp. CL100XZDX. Next base: position 6,307 of record NZ_JBHIOH010000012.1, read on the forward strand.
CAGGAGAAATACCCCGAAAATCCAATCCAGCATAAAGGCCTTCACTATTTTCTCTGATAACACAAAAATGAAAAGGTTTTCTCGGACCAAAGATGTATCTTACAGGACGTATATTTGCAAACAAACCTAACTTTTGGCGAAGTTGAAGTGCGGGAGCAACATAGGCAAGGTTTTTCTCTTTTAAATGCGGAGCAAGTTCTTTTAAAGCCGCTTCTTTTCCTTTATTGGTCACAGCACCAAGTAAAATAGCATCACTCTGAGTAATTTTTTGCCAAGTCGCTGGAGGGACAGAATCTCCTTCCTGTTTCCAACATTCAAAACCAATATCACCATAAGTCAATTCAATCGGCAATTGAAATTGTTCTAAAACCATCAACGCAGCATCACAAACCTCTAGGCCTATCCCATCACCAGGTAAGACAAGAACTTTCTTTTTCATAGTCCCTCCATCCACTCATCAATGACTGCATCCGTCATAGTAGGATTATCCTCCCACAAACGCGTACCAGCACCAGAGATAAGCTTATATTCATGATTCAGATTATGACTTTTTGTCTGATTATCTACCGTTGCAAGTTGCGACTTTTCTCCCACTAAAGCTAAAAACTTCCCCTTATACTTAACTATTTCATCTCTAGCATCTATTTCTAATAAGAGTTTAAACCCTCTTGTCATGCGTTCAATTGCCACGCTTTTTTGTTTATCGGGAATCTCCAATAAAACTCTTTTTTTCATAATGCCAGAAGGATGCATAAAACCATTGAGTATTTCCAAAGCCCCCGATAAATCATTATTTTCTAAGGAGGCAAGAATATCTCCAAGGCGCCGTTGCAAAACCTTATCTGGATAGCCAGGTGCATTCACAGCAAGCACAGCTTGAACATTGGGAAGCTGGGCTGCCAATATTTGTACCAATGTTCCAGCCATAGAAAATCCCACAAGCACTGCGGGCTCTTTAAAATAGCTTTTAAGTTTTTCTGCCATAAAAGATAAAATGTCTACAGCAGAATAATTGAGAACATGAGAACCCTTAGGAAAAAGAGAAAGCGTATCCAGCAGAGCGACAGGGAATCCTCTTGATAAGCATAGCTTTGTCAATGGAGAACAAAAAATACCACCATCCCAAATTGGCATTACAGGAGAAAGAATAATAATAGGAAGTCCCAGTGATCAATTCCTTCCCTTATTTTTAAACATGCATTAGAGCCAGAACTTTTCCTACCCAATATAATGAAAATATGTTGAAATTCTATGCTCATATTTCCCCCTCATAATAATCGATTTGTTAAACTCAAACTAAGCTTGCAACAAATTTTAAACCCACTCAATCCAGAAACTTAATAAAAAAAATTCATCTAATGTACAGGTGCCCCATTTGTGTAAAACATCAAAAGCATTTCCGCATAATGCTTTCTTTTTATCATTTCACTCAGCTTATTTCTGAAGTCATAAAATGACGCGCTTTTTGAATATAAATGATAAAACCAATCATACAACACACAGCTAACAAAGTTGCCATAGCCCGTGGGCTATGACCAGAGATTTTTCCGATAACCGCTGCACTGAGTGCCGCACTTCCTAATTGCAAAGATCCCATAACACCAGAAGCCGCTCCTGCAGCTTTCGGATGCGATGAAATAGCCAACGCTGTTCCTAACGGCAATAAAAAACCATTGCCAAAAGTAAGAACAGCAATAGCCATAAAACTTGTCACAAGGGGCCATGGGCTTAGATACATTTGCAAAGCAAACAGCACACCACCTATCACAAAAATAATGTACCCTCTGCCCACAGTTTTTTCCATAGACTCGCGTTCAAAAAACCATCGCGCCAAAAGATTTCCCAGAATATAGGGAAACGAAACACCAATATAGCTATAACTAATGTGTATCGGTGATAACCCCAAAGTCGTGAGTAAAAAAGGCGACTCCACAATATAAGCAAAATAGGCAGCGTAAGAAAAACACGGAATAAGTGCATAAAAAATAAATTGTTTATTTCTGAAAACACCTAAATATGCCTTCATCAATCCTACCGGAGAAAAATGCTGCCGTTTTTGAGGGGGTAGAGTTTCGCTTAGCACAAAACAACATAGCAAAATGGTCAAAAATATAAAAAAGCTTAAAAAGATAAAAGTTGCCTGCCAATGAAAAGCTTGTATCAAAAGTCCACCAATGAAAGGTGCAAGCGCTGGTGACATTCCAATAAAAGGGAAAACAATCAAATAAAGTTTTCCAGCAGCTTTTTTATCCAACAAATCATTGATAATTGCACGACTTAAGACAAGTCCCGCACAAGCACCAAGACCTTGCAAAAAACGTAACACAAGAAAAGCGTGAATATGAACCGTATAAATCACACCAAGTGTCGTAAATAACCACAAGAATAAGCCCAATAGAAGTGTTTTTTTACGCCCAAAATTATCACTCAGCGGCCCATAAATGAGCTGTCCAAGTGCCAATGCCAACAAAAAAACCGCCACTGCACTTTGAATTTGAGATTGTGTCACTTGATAATATTGACGCATATCGCCCAGTGCTGGTAAAAAAATATCGGTAGAAATCAAACCTCCTGTTGATAAACATACGATAAGTATAATGAATGGTAATGTATATTTATGTTTCATCAGGAAAGTCACATTTCTTAAATTTAAAAATATTTAAATTTTACGTTTATAGAAAAATAATAATTTATATTTATAAATATAAAGCTATTTTAACTTTATCCACAGGGAATAAAATAATCAATTTTCTTTATTCTTTTACTTTATTCGAGAATAATTCAGCTTGTTGATACATAAATCCAGTGTATGATCCGCACGCACACACTCAACACGTAAATAAACACTTAGTGCTTCACTTTATAATTAATTTTAAAGCATAGCAAATCGCAATTTTAAAACTATACGCAAAAGAAGCTAAAAGATCAAAACTCTCCTTCAGAGATATATTTCCCAATCCGAAATAGCGCATTTTGTTATATTCATGTTGCCCTATCTTCATCAGCTTTTTTCATTGATATAATCAACAAAAACGCTCCCAAACTCTATCCCTCTCCATGATAACAACATCACTTTCCCGACAACATCTTTTATCAGAAGTGGTTTACAACGCTCAAAGAAAAAAGAAGCCACAAACTCCCTCTCCTCAAAACTCCCCACGCAAATATTATTGTAACAATACAGCATATAATAATGGCTCATGGAGAAGTCTTTATCAACACAAATAATTGAGCAAATAAACTTAATAGCCCACTAATATCATAAAGCAAATTGTGCTTCTATCTCGCTCTAAAATCTAAATTCATCTTGTCCATTTTGTTAGAATTTCATTCTACATAGCCAGCACAAAGTTTATTGCCTAAGCTATTGACAAACATGCTATAATAAAAATTTGATAAATCATTCTGCATCTAATTTAGAAAGCAAGGAGAAGCTATTAATGAATATAACAGAACGAGCCATGTAGCAATTACTTGTACCTATTAAAGTGGAAGGAAAGACATACACAGAAATCACCTTACGTCGCCCGAAATTTAAAGACTTAAAAGCAATACAGAGCAAAGAAGGCGACGAGCAATCAATTGAAAAATCGCATGTCTTTCAGGGTGGTCCTATAATGCCATCAGTAAACTTGGTGTTCGTGATTTTTTAAACATTAAAGACATTGACGGGCCTTTAATAAAAGAATGACTAAAAGAGTTTGATAAAATGCTAAACAAAGTAAATGCACCCATAAAAAGCATAATGGATGAATGTATTTTAATCGACAGTAAACCCGAAAAACGCACAAGTAACCTTTACACAAATACATTTGAAACAGAAGACATGAACAACTGCAAATGCAAAAACCTGTAGCACCTATGAACCGATTACAGTTCATAACCCCTACGTCATAAAGGGGGAACACATCACCTTTATAGAATGCTGTTTCTTAGTACAAGATGGTCCATCAAACCAAATTTGTCTCTCAAATCAAAGTGCTCTTACATCGCATAAAAAAACTGCATGCGAAACTAAAAAACAACCATTGGAGAGAATCTCGAAACTTTTGGACATTGTCTCAAAACTTTTCAACTTTCCTCTCTGGTTTTGGGAGTTTTTACTCAAAGAACTTAGAAAATTTTTTTAGCATTGTTTTGCTATAGAGCAATAAGAGAAGGAAAAACAGCTTAGAACACTAATGTTTCTTCCTTCTCTTTTATCTCTCATAGCTTTTTGAATTGAATACTTTTGATATTTATTTTGAATCAATGAAGCATTCTTTTAATCATAAGTGCAATATGAAAAACTAAAATTTTAGAAGACACGCTGTTTTTACAAAAAAATGAAATAATAAAATTAAAGACTCTAGAATTTTAAGTAATGATCATCGTCTTATTTTCGATGTTTTCTGTCCTTTTTGGCGACTATTTATCCCTTTTGGAACATAATTGGCAAAAAGACATTGTATCTCCAGCATATTCAAGGAGATACAACATGGAAACTCGCATTCCTGAAAACACACCATTCGATACGAATTTTCTAGGAGAAACCTCACTAGATGAAAAGTATCCATTCTTTCACACCCCCATTTCATGGTCCGCAATCTTTGCTGGACTAGTGACAGCTCTTGCCACCTCAATCTGCCTCTCTTTTCTGGTAGCAGCTTTAGGTTTAAGCCAAATGGATTTCAGTTCTTCAACCCCATTGGAAGGCTCTTTCCTCTCCCTTGGCGTGGGTTCTGTTATCGTTACACTAATTAGCCTAGCCTTGGGAGGCTTTGTAGCTGGACGTTTTGCTGAATCGTCGGGAACGCTTCATGGCTTTCTCACTTGGGCTCTCATAACATTGCTCATGACCCTTCAAGCCATCCACGTGGTTTCTAGTACAGCAAAGATAGGCGCTAAAACTGCTCTAGAAAACAGCTCCATGGTCCAACAAACCGTGGACAGCCTCAAAAACAATATTTCCCCCATACTTGCAAACTTAAACAGCGAAAGTCTTGAAAAGTTTTTTGCAAAAAATAGTGACAATGGCATCAATTTTGACCAACTTTCGAGTGAATTGCGCACCCTTCTCAATAAAAGCGACATTCCTGCTCTCAACCCTGAGCGCTTGAAACAAACCTATCAAGCAGCACTAAACGATATTGGTTCTGCGATAACAGCTTTCAAAGATGATCCTTCTCACTATCGCACCACTTTAAAAAATCTTGGTGAGCACCTGTCTGATCGTCTAGAAGATCTCACGACAAAATTTAATCGAAGTGATATCATCAATGCCCTTATGAACAATGGCATGTCCCGTTCGGACGCACAAACAGCCGCCAACCGTGCCGTTCATCTCTACCAGAGCGCAGAGGAAAAAACTGCTCAGGCCATTGAAGCCATTGAAGAACAGGCAGAAACACTCTCAGACAATCTTGAGGATACGATCAAGGGCGCCAAAAACACTGCGATTAAAGCCAAAAAAACAGCCTCCAATATGGGGTGGTGGGGCTTTTTAGGAAGTCTCATAGGCGCCATTATTTCCAGTGTTTTTGGCTATTATGGTTATAGAAGCCGTAAGGACACTTTCATGCTTTAAAACGTCTAGCTCTAAAGCAAACACATAAAAAGCTGTACACTCTGTACAGCTTTTTATGTAAATTCTTCTTGATCACTCTAAAATTCAGCCCTCTTATTTAAAATGCTCTTTGCAATCAACATAACATTTGACAAAAAATAAAATCTATACCAAGAGAAAATAAGTGGTAATTTTTTTATTTTGGTTATCATTGTTTTTTTATCAACTATAAGGGGGAAATATATGAATATTTCACTTAATGAAGTGGAAGATGTTATTGAATTGGCTGCTGAGGAAGTTGTGCCAATTGTGATGAATAGTAAATATGCTCAGCGCAGCGATGTTCAAGTTTATCAAGATGAGCTTGATATGGATGGTTTGCTGGAAGTTTAATGATGTATTGTTGATGCAAATCTTCTTATCTATCCAACTTTAAAAATTAAGCTTATTTAATAGCATGTTTCAGTTATTTTCAGAGAGCTTTTCTCAAAAGATTTGGGCTAAGCAAGCAGCTGAATTATCAATTTCACACATCCCTTTCGATGAAAGGGATGTTTTGAATGCTTTAAGACAATACGCTCTATATCCTCATAAACTCTTAGCTCTTAATCCTAAATCCGAAGTAGTAACAGTGGTTAATGGAGTGCGGAGTCCACGTACTCTTTCAAACTTTCTTGTTTTAGATACGGATAGAACTATAGAAGAATATACTGCCCGCGTTGACCAATATGCCGAAGGACAAGAATGGGCGGTCATGTATTATGGATTATACGCTGCAACCCCTGTTCTATGGGATGTGGCAAAACAGTTTTCAGATCAATTAGCTCATTCTTTAGGTTTTAGGCCTGGTGGACGCGTAGATATTGACTGCTTCATCGGCCGATATTCCTCTACCCATGTTGGGATACATGTGGATCACGCTCATAATTTTGGTTTTACTCTACAGGATGGCAAAACAATGTTTGCATGGCCCAGTACACGAGAAGACCTCCAAGGGCTAAAATATCCTGAATATGAAGCGCATAAATTAACAGCAATTGCGCTGCAAAACCGTACAGACCGTGTTGCCTACTTTCCCCATGATGCTTTCCACGTTGCTGAAACTGGGAAAAATATCGCGGCAAATATCAATATTGCTTTTTGGGAAACAGCACACGATGCACAACATCATAAAAATTATGTCACGCATTTACTCCATCTTGATGATCGAACGCGACATGATATCCGCGCATCAGGAAGAGCAAATTTAAACCCTGATAATGCTTTTCAACACTCTGCACTAAACTCCGCCATCGCAAATGGTACCTTAAAACGCCATATGCTGGTTTCTCAATTAATTTGTGATACAAGTTCACGTTTATGCATCGGTCGGCCTCTTGTTGTCGTCTCTGAGATTGAAAATGAAATCACTCTTCGCCCACCTGCAACCCTCCAATGGGTGCCCTTAACTGAAACAAAAGAACTCCTCATCGCAGCAAATGGGCATTGCGCCAGTTTTGAGTATAGCTCTCATCTAGAACATTTCCTTTCTCAACTTTCATCAGGAAAAAAACTAGATAGTGCAAAATTAAATGATAAACCATATAAATATGCGCAGAAGGAAATTTTAAAAGCTGTAAAAGCTTTAGCATGTTGGGGAGCATTGTGACAAAAAAAAATCCATGATTTTCGCTAAAACAGGACTTTTCCTTGTTTTGGGCTTTAGCAGCTTTGCCGATGAAGCAGCACAAGTTACATTTGCTCTACACTTAGCAGAAAGCACAGCATCTATTTCAATGCTGCTGTTTGCAGGGCTTGTCGGGGCAATTTGTGCCGGACCCATTGCACCACGCCTCTTGCATCGCTTCCAACCAGCGCGAACAGTACCCATTGTTTTATTGTTTGAAGCGCTTTTCATAGCCGCAGCTGCAATCGCAAACCAATTTTGGGTTTATATTGCCCTTTCTTTCGCACTAGGTTGTGCTGGTTCACTCTTTTGGTCTGCTATTCTTGTTGCGGTACCTGACTTCGCAAAAAATGATCAGCAATTAGACCGTATAAACCGCGTTATCCAAACAGTTCGTAATCTTGGCTATATTGCCGGACCACTCCTAGGGGGTGTGTTGTATGGTCTATCGAACGGGCAAAAAGGATTGTTTGCACTTTCAATCATGGTTCTTTTTGCTACCTTTATCACTCTCTTCTGTTTTAAAAGTCTCAAACTTCATACACAAACGACAAACACAACGCAAAAAAGCAAAAAAGGGCTAGATTTAACGGGTCTCTTGCGTAAAAAAAATGTTGTCTATGCTCTTTCTCCCCTCATCATTACCATCATCCTCACCTCTGCTCTCAACGTCTTATCGATTGTCCGCATTCGTACCGATCTCAACTTAAGCGCTGAAACCTATGGTATAATCACAAGCATGTTAAGTCTTGGCCTCGTGGTTGGTCCACTCTGTTTCTCCAGCCTTTTTCATCGCTTTGGCAATGCCGCTGGTGCATCACTTGCCGCTGCAATCATTGGCTTTGCAATTTTCTGCTTTTCCTTAACAAACTTCACATGGCTGATGATGCTATCATTTTTCATCCTTGGGAGTGCCAATGGTGTACAAAATGCTCTAATGGCAAGTTTTATGATGAAAGCCATTCAGAAAGAACATCGAAACAACCAAATGCCCGCCTATATCTTTATCATACAAACAGCGGTGTGCATTGGCTTTCTAGGAGCCGGTTTTGTCCATGTTCATCATACCCAAAGCACACTGTTTATCATTGGCATCGCCACAATGATCGCAGGCATATTAGGTTTTATCTTGAACAGTGCCGTACAAAAAAAGGAATATGATAATGGTTAACGGACTTTGCTATCTTTGCTCTCAAGCAAACCAAACCCAAAAATGGCATAAAAATCATCACCTGATCAAATTATTGTATCTCCCATGCAACCCCATACCAAGCAATGTGATTTTGATGAACCATTCTCGTGTGGAGGAGCAAATAACCCTCCCCAAAACTTGATATTTTAAAGTAAAAAAAACGATAACATCATGCAACAAGACCCTATAGGCTTAAACTTTTACAATGGAACAGGCGGTTATGTATGGCAACTTGCAGACACCATGCAACATGACTTGAATGAAAACATCCATACGCTTGAATTGCAAAAACCAACGCCGCCCATGCCATCAATTCTTTCGCTGTCTACCCAAGTGAACTCAATCCTGTATCACGCGTTCAATGGGCAAAAGATGTACAAATAATAAAAAACAAACCAGCACTCATTGGCAAACGGCAAATACAACCCATCACCATTGTTTCTACAAAAGGAGCGGCATTTGGCGGATTCGACTTTCCCACATTTGAAGCACTTCGTGAAGGCTGCCTTGTCCAATCACTGAGGGAAATACAATTCAATGGTACTCTTCTTGCCTCTGGAAGTCTTTTGATATCACTTTTACAACACGGTCTCATCGAAACAGATCAAAAAGCATTTTCAGAAAATGATGCAACCGCTCTTTTACGAGAGCCAACATGTATTATCATAGATTCTTCTCTTGGCAGTCTTGCCATTAATCAACTCAATGGGCGTACAATCCGGCTTCATGAAAAAACAAAACATCTCTTGAAGCAAGCCACCACACCAATGCACATTCAACACCCGCTAGAGGATTCAATAAAGTTTCTTGTAAAAGCAGGAATGCTACGATTGATAAAATTATAAGGATAAAAAGATGCAGCTGATAAGACCTGGCATGGGAACAGAAAATAGTGCTGAACTTATTTACACGCTCATTCAAATGGCAAGACCGCGCACAGTCATTGAAATCGGTGCTGGTGATAGTACGTGCTTTATCGCAAAAGCACTTCAAAAAGCGAAATTATCATGGCAACAAGATAAAAAACTTTTAGAATCTTCCACCTGGGAAGAGCGCACAGCTTTGCTTGACCCTTCAGGAATCCTTGAGAATTACGAACCTCGGCTTATCACCATTGATGATTTTACAGTCGAAGGTCAATCAGCCGAAGAAGCATGGCAAAAACTGCTTCAAGACGGTATTGAAAAAAACATGGTAACATTTATCCATGAGAATTTCTTCTCTCTCGATGATGAAACGCTCAAATCTTGGGGACCAATAGATTTTGTTTGGCTTGATGCTGGAACTCCCGCAGATGATGTGCGATTTGTTATAACCCTTTGGGAACACATCACCGCTGGTGGTTATCTTTGTTTGCATGAACCAACAATGACCACAACAATTGCTCACAATAGCGAACAACGGGTTCGACGTGTTAGAACTCCCATCTGGGAAGAAATTCTCTACCGGCTTGACGGCTCCTATGAAGCTTTAACACTCCCCGAAAACCACAAATATCGCCAAAGTGGTCTGGGGATTATTCGCAAACGCACCTCTGCCGAACAAATTGTACGCGCACAATCGCTACAAGCAGAACTCATAGAAATCAATGAAATTCCCATTCGCAATGATCTTTTGCCCATGGGGAAAGAAACCCTTCACAAACGCAATACCCGCAATTCACTGATCTCTGCCATGACGTCACCGACACTGCGCGCTGTTTATGCCGCCATTATCCTTGGTGCAAAAAATCTTACTGATATCCTCAAACATGTCAATTCAGATGCCAAAAACATTCACAAATCCATCAATCGCCTTTTGAATCTTGGACTTATTCACAACACAACAGAAGGATTTCAAGCCGAAGAGACAGTGTGGAAAATGCTAGAAAATAAACATGAGCGGAATAGGGAAAATTTAAGCGACCGCCATTTAGAAACAGAAGAGATGCTATCAAAAATTGGTGAAGCCTTTCAAATGGGAAAAATCTATAGCGAAACGGAAGTTTCCAAGATATGCAACCTCTTTACGATAGACTTTGCCCGATTACGACGCACTCTTATTGAGAGAGGTTTTTTACAACGCCATGGAGGAAAATATCAACGCATGCGCTAAAAGAGATTTGAAAAATGATTAGCGAACGCTATCGTTTTTCTTCTCTATTTCAAGAGAATGAATAACCTTCCACTAAAAAAATATAATTTCATTAAAAGGTTACAAAATCATTCATCCCATTCATATGTTGACAATCTATGGGGGGATAGTACATCCTCTTCATAAAGGATAAAATGGAAAAGCAAGAATGCGGGATACCAATTGGTTATCAAAAAGGATTGGGTGGTTATCAAAAAGAATTGGGAATAGTCAAAATCATCAGGAGAAGATATAGGATCAAGGTCTCAATGATCTTACGGTTGTTGCGCGAACATCAGGGCACAGTATTGGTGCTCAATCCAAATCATGCTCGATATTTCTAAAAACATCGTAGAAAAAACAATATTCTTGCATTGGACTGGCTGGTGAATCAAGAAAGATACTATTTCAACAAAATGTGCACGGTAGAAACAGGGCTGGCAAAACTTCCTCAAAAGATACAACAAAATGTCTTTGATCATCTAACAACACTCTATGGAAATTCCATGGGCAAAAATCAAATTCCTTTTTTCATCTATAGCACAGTTTTTCTTTCTGAATTTTCCTTTTTCTTTGTACTCCCTTTGCTTGGAAACTCTTCTCTCATAACGGCTGCCAATGTCGCTTTTTATCTCGCTGGATCAGTAATCCTTGAAAGCATTCTCATGGTAACCACAACGGGTTTATTAGAAAGATTTTCGCGTAAACTCTTAATGGCTAGCGCCTTTATTTTAAGGAGTAGCGCTTTTGTGTGCATTATCCTATCGCTCACACCTTCTGCATGGTTGATCTTTTTTACCTTAATGGCTTTTTCGAAAGCAATTTCAAAGCCATTTTTGAGAGAAATTTTATCAGAACATCTCAATGAAAATACTCTTAAACGCGCATTAACTCTCTATTCTTTTTTTCAAAATGCTGCTGTCGTTATAGCACCTCTTGTTGCAACGAGTGCCATAAAATACAACGCATCAACCTTCTTAATGGCTTTTTTTGCACTCATTGATTTGTATCTTTGTGTTCTATCCATTCAAATTGTTTATCATTACCCACATAAAACATTATCTCTTGAAAAGAATAAAAAAACAAAAAAAGCTCTTCTTTCTTCTTTAAAAACAATAATACATAATCGTTCTATTGCTTATTTGCTGGTCACGGCTTTGCTTTGTGCATTCCTCATGGGAATTTTCATCACCACCACAACACTTCTCAATAAATTTTACAGCAATCTCGCCCCTTATAGTGGAATTTTCTTTTCAATTGTTGGCATCAGTATTTGTATCTGGCAGGGGGTAATCAATAAACATCTCACCATTTCCGATAAAGCAACTTTTTATCTGCTCTGCTTTATGGGAAGTTTCGCTGCATTTTTCCTCATAGGTGGGGTCTCCGCTGTGACTGCGTTAATTGCCTACAGTGTCTATGAATCTGTCATGATTCCAGAGATATACTATCAAGCAGGGAAAACAACCTCATCCCTCTCTGCCAGTGTTCTTTTTAGTTATATTCTTGTTATTTCAAATATTGGCCAAGCTGCCGGCTCATGGACAAGTGGATGGATCATCAGCCATTTCAACAATCATATCGCTTTCACCTTTTGCATGATTGTTGGTGCCTCCGCCTTTGCTTCTTGCCTTTGCCTCATGCAAACGAAAAAATAAGCAGCTTCCATGTCACATATCATTTTTGAAAACCCGTAGCACAACAAGAGCACTCAAAATAATTCGCCATAAATCACTCAATTATGGGTTTGTAATACAATCTGCGGCAAAGAAGCTCGAAACGGTCTTTAAAGATTGCTCTGTAAGGCTCTGTTGCCAATTGCCTCATAGCATAAAGTATTATGGAGGCAGACAAGCGTAAGGTAGCTACATTCTGCACGAATAATATTCTATTGATATCCATGTGCAACACAGCCAAAGCATTTTTTTATAATTCGCTCAAAAAAGGATTTTGAACTAATCAATCTCAAGCCTCGCCATGCGCGTTTAACTTTTAATGCCGCCCATTCTCTCTCA
>NZ_JBHIOH010000013.1:0-1195 GCF_042195375.1 Bartonella sp. CL100XZDX
CTATGCTTGAGAACAATCAGAAAGGGAGAGAAGCCCGTTTATACTTTATCGAATGTGAAAAGCGTGTAAAGCAAGCAGTAACACCACAAATCGACTATTCAAGTCCAAAGGCTATGATTGGCTTTTTGAATTACCTACAAGATCAAATAGATCAAAAAGACACCATCATTGAAGATTTAACACCAAAAGCCATGGCTCTTGAAAGCTTACAGCGTCATAATGGACTCTTCGGTCTTACAGAAGCTGCTAAAATACTCGAGATGAAACCAAAACAGTTCATTCTCTTCTTACAGAAAAAAGGTTGGGTTTACCGGCGTGCAGCAGGTGGAAATTTGCTTCCTTATCAAGACAAAATCCAAAAGCAACTTATGGATTGCCCAACTATCACACTTCAAACCGCAAATGGAATAGAAAAAGTCATTCCTTGCGCAAAAATCACAGCAAAAGGAATTGGTGTGCTGTCTCAAGAGCTTAAAAGACAAAGCATGCATTAAGAGGAGGTTATTATGATAAAAAAGAAATACGAACTGACAGACGCAACAATCGAAGTTAATGGCAGAACTCTCCACCGCATTCGCGCCTTACGAGACTTTGGAAACGTCGAGAAAGGCGATTTAGGGGGTTTTATAGAGCATGAGGGCAATTTAAGTCACGAAGGGGATTGCTGGGTTGGTGATAATGCATGGGTTTATGAAGGTGCCCGTGTTTATGATGATGCACAAATTTCTGATAATGCNGCATTGGCAATGATGCAGGTGCTTATGGGCATGTTGATAATACTGACCTCATCTCAACTAGAGAACAAACCAGATGAGAAAATACGAACGACTAGTCTTATAGTATCTCTATAAGCCGTTTCTAACCACACAAACAATCATTTAAACACAAGCGTGATTCACGCCACGGGTGAATTGCGCTCAAATAGGAGGAAATCAAGATGAGTGAACTAAGTACCACACAAACGGAATTAGTGGAAACAACGAACGATTGTGAAGTCAAATCTACAGCTATGGAGCTTATTTTAGAAAGAGCTCTAAAAGATGATGTCGATCTGGAACGCCTCAAGAGCCTTCTCGAATTGCGAGACAAAGAGATAGAACGACAAGAGCGCCAGAACTTTGTCCGTGATCTTTCTACTATGCAAATGGAATACAAAAATATCGAACAAAACGCCCTTAATACACATACTAAAAGC
>NZ_JBHIOH010000014.1:0-3107 GCF_042195375.1 Bartonella sp. CL100XZDX
AAAGTTTCGAGATTATTGGAAAGCCTGTGCAGGAAAGAATGCTATCAAACGTGATTGGCAAGCAACATGGCGTAACTGGGTACGCAGGGCTATCGAGGGTTTAGAAAAAACGAAAAACACGAACAACAATGGTGGAAACAATGGAAATTACACTCAAAAGCAAAAAAGCATTGGGGAGCGTATTGCAGACAGTCTCCTTGATATCGGAAATCGAGGGTACTTTGAAGCACATTCATGCGATGATACCTCCGAGCGGTCCGTTTGTTTTGAAGGATGGCAGCCAATTAACAAAACAGCAGGAATCGATTGCTTTAGAGGCTGGTGATCAATTGCAAGAGCTTTTCGCAGTGAAAGCAGGTAAAGAGGATATAGCAAAGGCAATTCGGATGCTGTCGTGTGGTTTGAAAATAGCACAACAATCAGACCATGAGGGAATGGCACTTACCTACGGAATGGTTTTGGAGAATGTATCAGTGTGGTCACTGATGACAGTGGTCAAACGGATTTTATGTGATGAAATAAATTGTTTATCCGATACGTTTTTTCCGAGCACGCGTGAACTTGTCAGGTTGTGTCGTGATTTGGAAAACGATCTTTTGAGAAAAGCCAATTTTGTACGCAATGCTGTTTTGAGATTCCGTGAAAAGGAGTTGAAAGAACAAGCAGCGAAAGAGCATTCAACGCCTATAACGCTTGTTCACAAGCAAAAACTTGAAGAGACTCTAAATGGCATTGGTGGGATAATGAAACGCTTTGGTCCACAGCAAAATAGTGAAAAGTGCTGATCATTTTACGATTAGGCATGTGTTTAAATCGATAAAAAGGTACCATACAAAGCGATTTAAAGATTTTACGATGAAAACTATCCACAAGATAAAACGCTCTGTACGGTCAAATTTTAGGTAAATAGACCAATTGGTAAAATTATGGACTAAAAACATGAAAATATTAAAAGACCTGTTCTTAAAAAAGCGTAAACAACCCATGCAAAAAGAGTTTGTTGCAACAGCTGTTGGTTATGTTCCTTGGGGGGACGGAGCAGAGGAGTATTTTTACAACCTCTACAAATATGAAGACGGTACAAGAGAGTGTGAAAAGTTTGATGGCGGACAGTATTATACCACACCAGAAAATGCGGATTTTAGTACCAAAGCGCAAGTAAAAGCATGGGTTTACGGTGGGAATATTCCAAAAAGCATTCTCAATTACGAACCTCTTATAGACGAGATCAATAAAGAGATCAAAAAATTATCGAAAACCGCAGGAAATAAATATGTTTACAGATAAGCAGCTAAGNCAAACGCGGCAATACAACAGGTTGGAAGACATTAACACGTGATTTACAACAGTATATGCACAGACTTTTAAAGCTAATAAGTTTAGCACTTGTCGTTTTAATTTTCCCAAATAGTTATAAGGAAACTGTTTCTTTACCTTTCATTTCTAAGTACGTGGAGTACAAGCTTTCTTTTTCATTGGATAATGTACTTTGGTACTCAGATATTGCTCTTTGGTATTCTTTTTTAGTCTGTGTATTTTTCCTTATGTTACGTACACGCAGTTTAATAAATATATCTATTTACACACTACAGTGCTCAGTTAAAAACCAAAAGTAAAATTTCCGATTTTATAAAACTGTTCAGATTAAATGGCGTTGTCTCTTCTCAACGTTCATAGATGAAATCAACAAAAACATCAAAAAATCATTGAAAAAGGCGCGTAACAATGACTCATGTCTGCTCACCATTGAGATATCCAGGCGGTAAGGCTGCACTGTATGGAAAAATCAAAGAAATATTTGAGAAAAATGCATTAAATGGCTGTTCCTACAGAGAGCCATTTGCTGGCGGGTGCGGACTTGCTCTAAAGCTTCTTTTTAATGGTGATGTTAAAGATATTCACATTAACGATATTGATCTGTTCATTTGGAGCTTTTGGTATTGCGTTTTGCACAAGACAGAAGAATTAATAGAAAAAATCAATACAACGACCATTAACTTAGAAGAATGGTACATACAAAAAGAAATTTCTCCTGCAAGTGCAGATGTGCTTAGCGCAGGATTTGCAGCACTCTTTTTGAATCGCACAAATAGATCTGGAATTATTAAAAATGCTGGACCAATTGGAGGGAAAGGACAAAGCGGTGCCTATAAAATAGATTGCCGATTTAACAAAGAGAATATAATTGAACGCATTCTTCGCATAAGTGAACAAAAAGATAAAATACATTTAACTCGTTTAAATGCACGGGAATTTTTGCTGCGTTATGGAACTGATGAAAACACCTTTTTTTATATGGACCCTCCTTATTTTAAAAAAGGAAAAGGGCTTTACACTTCGTTTTACAAAGCTAATGATCATAATAATTTAGAGAATGTCATCTCCCAACATGTGACAGCGCCTTGGCTAATTACTTATGACAACGTTGAAGAAATTAAATTTTTGTATAGGCAATATCTCTCAATAGAATTTAGCTTACAATATTCTCTACAAGAGAAAAGGCAAGCTACCGAATTGATGATTTTTTCACCTAAAATCAAAGTACCTCAATTTTTAGAAAAGAATATAGGCTCGCTTCTCAAAGCAGCTTAATTGCAGATTTCATTAATAGGAGCTTTAATCACATGCTTACACCATTTGGCAAAACCTTACGTAAAATTCGTATTGATCGGACAGAACGTTTATTAGATATGGCTAATAAATTAGGCGTATCTATAGCATTTTTATCTTCTGTAGAAATTGGCAAAAAGCCTATACCTGCTGACATGGAAGAAAAGATCATTGAGAAATATGCTTTAGATGAAGAAACGGCTTCTATCTTGAGAAGAGAAGCAAATATTTGTCGTAAGAATTTTACAATGAACTCTTCTGACCCACTTAACCATGAAATTTCTAACACGTTTGTTAGAATGTTTAAGTCTCTTTCACAACAAGATCTGACAAAGTGCAAGGAACTCATGGAGAAAGTAGAAAAAAAACGGTGCTTGCAGAATAGAATACCTTGATCCCCTTATTTTATACACCGTAAACATAATTTTATATGTTAAAAAACAATAATATCATTTTGAAATAATTGAATAAATATGCAAATTATGCTAAGATTTTTC
>NZ_JBHIOH010000015.1:0-1260 GCF_042195375.1 Bartonella sp. CL100XZDX
AAGTTTACGAGGGTATACATTTTTATGGATTTGCAGAAGTTTACGGTGATGTACGTGTTTTTGGTGACTGCGATGCTATATACATTGGCAATGATGCAGGTGCTTATGGGCATGTTGATAATACTGACCTCATCTCAACTAGAGAACAAACCAGATGAGAAAATACGAACGACTAGTCTTATAGTATCTCTATAAGCCGTTTCTAACCACACAAACAACTTTTTAAACACAAGCGTGATTCACGCCACGGGGGAATTGCACTCAAATAGGAGGAAATCAAGATGAGTGAACAAAACACTAACCTAACAGAAATTGAAGAAACACATCACTTAAGCGTCGAACAAACTGCTATGGAACGTATTTTAAACAGAGCCTTAGAAAATGACGTCGATATGGACCGTTTAGAGCGTCTCATTGCCTTACGAGAAAAAGAAATAGAACGACAAAACTACGAAAGATTTGCCTGTGATCTTTCGAATATGCAAACGGAATATCAAAAAATACAAAAAAACTCTACAAACACCCATACAAACAGCCAATATGCAACCCTTGACCAGTACATTGATGCTGTAAAGAAGCCTCTTGCAAAACACCGATTTGCTTTGTTTTCTCGTATCAAAGAACAGAGTTCAGACAATATAATTGTAGAAATGACTTTGACGCATCCGTCTGGGAATAAAATCTCAACAGAAGGAAAGTTTCCTTATGACACGAAAGGATGCAAATCAAATATACAATCGGTTGGTTCTGCAATCACATACGCACGCAGATATCTGTTAGGTATGCTTCTTAATGTCGTGAGTGAAGATGATGATACAGATGGAAACCCGCCTATTAAAAAGGCTTTTCCACAACAGATCAATGAAATCAGAAGACTCATCGTACAAACCCAAACAGAAGAAGAAAAAATACTTGCTTATGTCAACGTCAAAAAGCTTGACGATATGTCTGAAGGACAAGCACAAACGGTGTTACATCTTTTGAAAGATAAACAAAATAGGCAAAAGGTAGAAACAGATTCTACTATACAAGATGCCGATATAGCAACGCCACACGAACAGAGAACGGCGGTGTGAGATGGAACAAAGAACAGCAGAATGGTTTCAAGCGCGCTTAGGAAAAGTCACTGCTTCAAACGTTTACAACGTACTCAGTAAGACAGCAAAAGGTTTGCCTACCAGCAAATATGAAGACTACAAAATCAAACTCATGACAGAACGCTTAATAGGTGAAATAAGCCAATCTTATACAACAGCGGCT
>NZ_JBHIOH010000016.1:0-1588 GCF_042195375.1 Bartonella sp. CL100XZDX
CCCACGCTAGCATTCCCATAAACCTTGCCATAAATTTTAGCAGCGCCACTGATAACAGCATGATCATAAACTACCGCCTTGCTATGAATACGAGCATTTCCTGATAATTTTGCATTTCCATAAACCCGCGCCTGATGATAAACCCAAGCATTATAAGAAAGATGCGCATTGTCATAAACATGAGCATTTGCATAAACGCGGGCACGGTCACATACATGGGCATTGCCATAAACACTACCCATTATAATAGCGTTATTAAAAACCTTGGCATTTTCATAAATATGGGCAGGATTTAAAACAAGAGCATTATCATAGACCCAGCAATTGCCATCATGAGAGAGGTTACTTTCATTTTCAATAAAACCACCCAAGGCACCAGCCTTAACATCGTCAAAATCCCTTAATGCTTGGATGCGATAAAGAGTTTGATTATTAAATACACGTGTCTCATTTGTGAGTGCAAACTTTTTTTGCATAGCACAATTCCTTTATAAAAAGATTTGAATTTTAGAATGAAATGTTTAAAGGGGGGCGCCCCCGCCGCGCCCGCGCGTCATTTACACAGTTGTAAAAACAATATCACCAGTGATAACAGATTCTTTATAATTGCCACCAATTTTGGTATCACCACCAATCTCAGTATAGCCAATTACCTTGGCATTGCCATAGACATGAGCATCACCATGGACCTTGCCATAAATTTTTGCATTGTCATAAACGCAGCCCTTATCATAAACATGGGCATAACCAGTCACTATAGCATTCCCATAAACCTTGGCTTCTCTATNTATCACCAGTGATAACAGATTCTTTATAATTGCCACCAATTTTGGTATCACCACCAATCTCAGTATAGCCAATTACCTTGGCATTGCCATAGACATGAGCATCACCATGGACCTTGCCATAAATTTTTGCATTGTCATAAATGCGAGCATCATCATAAACCTCGGCATTATCAGAAATTAAAGCATTATTGGAAACCCAAGCGCCACCATAAACCTTGCCATAAACCTTGGCATTGTCATAAACGCAGCCCTTATCATAAACATGGGCATAACCAGTCACTATAGCATTCCCATAAACCTTGGCTTCTCTATTGACCATAGCAGCGCCACAAACATGGGCATTANTTGACCATAGCAGCGCCACAAACATGGGCATTATCGCAAACCCTAGCATTATCAAAAACTATAGCATTTTCATAAACATGGGCATTATCATAAACCTGAGAGGTTCCTAAAACACGTGCTTTATCATAAACCTCAGCATTGCCATAAATTCTAGTTTTATCAAGAAACTTGCCATAAATAGTGTCATAAATTTTTGCATTTCCATACACTTTAGCATGTCCAAAAATATCACCATAAACCAATGCGTTCTCATATACTTGCGCATTGCCATAAACCTCAGCTCTAATATGCACGCTAGCATTACCATAGACCCTTGCATTTTCATAAATTTTTGCAGATCCAGTAATTTTTGCATTATCCGAAACATGGGCATTATCGTAAATACGAGCATCACCATAAACCATGGCATTGCCACCGACCCAACAATCACCATTATGAGCTAAATTTGCAACCTT
>NZ_JBHIOH010000017.1:0-1253 GCF_042195375.1 Bartonella sp. CL100XZDX
AACAGCCCGTTTTGTAAAAGAAGTCCAGTACAACCTGAATGCAAGCCTTAAGTTTTGCTGCTTGTGATGATCAACAATCCGCCATCCTTGCCTTGGCTTGGAATGGCGCGATTGTTCCCTCACGCACATTATTTAACGGATGAAGAACAACAGAATTTACAAAAAGGTTCTGATGGCAAGGTTCATGTTTTCCTCAATGGTATTCTTACAACACCAGATGAAGCAGCCCATAATGCGGTTCAGTTGGCTGATAACAAGAATGATCCGCACTATTTTCTGATGTTCCCTCATAGCGATTCGCTCTTGGTAGAGGGGTTCATTGCAGGGTATCAGTATTTTCTAGAAGGTAAGTTGGGTGCTCTGACCAATTCGACGAAGAAGTACCAGAATCTGTTGTATAGCCTTGGCAATATAGGATTGCATACTGATGCGCATAGCCGCGGCAGTATGACAGCGGGCAATGGATCGCATGATTTAGAAAAGCATGGTGTTCATGGTATAGCAAAGAAAACAACGATTAATTTCTTTGGACCAGCTTATAATACTCAAAACATGGCAGATACGTTATATATCTTAAGTGATGGAACGCAGGATTATGTAAACTTGGAAAATCATAAATATGACTTTGTGGGTACAAAGATTGGCAAAAATCCTTACACTTTTGAGCAAATACCTCCTGGAAGTGGTCCCTGGAAAGAGAGAGGGCAAATATTTAAGGGCTACCCCAGTGTTCATGCTTGTTATGGACATCCAAGTGATGCTTGTACAAAGTTCTATGGTTTACCTAATCGTACGCCAATTTATTCAAAATATTCAGGGAGGAAAAAATGAAATAAATCTTGAAATTATTAAGCGGAATAGTTTTGGTTAGTGTAGCTGGATGTAACATTGATAAGCCTTCTCCAGGGGCTCTGAGTATGTGGGAGAAACCTGGTGCAGATTTTACGGAGATAGGAAAAGCCTTGTTAGAATGTGGTATGCCAACCCCTTATGATGTTTTTCCAGAAAACCAACAGCAGAGTATTAATGCGAAAGCAACAGTTGATGCTTGCATGGTTCAAGCAGGATTCCACTATAAAGGGAGAGGTAACTGGTGTTATACTTTTAAAGAGAAAAACTTGCCGATTTGTCGTCCAGGTGCTGTCATCCCACAGCGCAGTGTCAAGAAGCGTTTGAACAGCCCGTTTTGTAAAAAATATAAAAATAGTCGCAAATGCCAGCCTTAAGTTTTGCTGTTTGTGATGATTAACAAT